>NZ_JBSSCS010000019.1:0-56472 GCF_054060015.1 Thermostichus sp. MS-CIW-25 | reverse complement strand
GGTTTTACATATCTGGCCATACCAAGCAGCCATACTGAACATACTGTACATTATTTTCAGTATAGTCCAGCGTATCATTGACTAGAGTCATGCTCTCGCCTGCGGATCCCGTAGCCGGAAGAAGTCCTTATTAGCAAGCTTCTCATCTGATTCGCCTCTCTCCGCTCTCGGAGAAGGGCTATTGTGGTTGCTGGATAAGGGGCGCATCTCAGCGGTGACGGGCATCGAGGATGAACAGAGCACTGCCTACGACGAACAGGAGGCTGGCTCCTATCCCCAGCAGGGTTTGGACAACCTTGAGATTGAGAAAGGCTGGAGCTGCGGGATCCCACAGAGAGGGGTCACTGCCCAAGGTCATCACCTCGCTCACCGCAAACAGGCCACTCCCCAGCAAAAACAACCAACTGGCCAACTCGTAGCGGTGGCTGCCTCTCATGTCTGCTCCGACTGCAAGTGTTTGTAGGCTTGGGCAGCGGCGGCCATTTCCGCAGCCTTTTTTGAGCGACCTTCACCGCGACCCCAGCACCGTCCTTGCCCCCAGACTTCCATGGTGAAATGGGGGGGATGTTCCTGGGCGGCCACCAGGCGGTATTCCGGCAGGCTGCCCCAAAGGCGTTGGGTGAGTTCTTGCAGGGCTGCTTTGGGGTTGCGCCGAGTGGGGTCTTGAAACCACTGCTCCACTCGCCGGTGTAGATAGGGATCCAGCCAGGGATGCAGCCTGGGCAGCGTGTAAATACCCCAACTGAGATAAAAAGCCCCAAGCAGAGCCTCGAAAGCATCCGCCAGCCGCCG
The DNA here is from genome assembly GCF_054060015.1 of Thermostichus sp. MS-CIW-25. Taxonomy (NCBI): domain Bacteria; kingdom Bacillati; phylum Cyanobacteriota; class Cyanophyceae; order Thermostichales; family Thermostichaceae; genus Thermostichus; species Thermostichus sp. MS-CIW-25. Next base: position 55,680 of record NZ_JBSSCS010000019.1, on the reverse strand, counting down.
ACCCCGTCCGGCCAAGTCGTTTTGAGAGCTGGATCCCACCTCGAGGTAGCGATCCAAGCCGTGCAGATCCGCCAGTTCTGCCAGGTAAGCATCGCTGGTCAGGTCGGAGCGAATCGCGGTCAGCTCTCCCACCGACAGATGGGGATAGGACTGAAACAAGAATTCTGTGACCAAAATTCGCAGGACAGAATCCCCCAACAACTCCAGCCGATCGTTGTTCCGTCGGCCATCCAGAGAAGGGTGAATCAGAGCCTGATCCAGCAGATCCCAACGCAGTTGTTCCAGCAAAGCCGGATCCCTGAATCCAAGGCGGGCCAGCAAATGCTCCAAGGCACGGCGACGGGGCGGGATCAACTCAACCATACACTCAGGTGCTGACGTTGCCTTAGCGGTCAGAACTGCACAGCTTGCAACCATTTTGACCTGAGCCATCTCACCCAGGCCGGGATCCCCGCTCAGGCGGTAAGCCAGCTATGCTACAGGAGTAGTATAGGCTTTTCGAGGGAGGATCCCTGCATGCCCATTCGCGCCAATTCCCCCATTCCCACGACCCAGATGGAAGTGACCAGCATTCGGCTGGAACGTGAGCTGAAGCAGCGACTGAAGGCGTTGGCCGGAAATCAGGGTTACCAGGCCCTCATACGGGAAATTCTTTGGAGTTATGTCCTGCGTCACTCTCAAGGGGCTGCCACCCTCAGTCCTGAGGATATTCGGGCCAGCTTCCCGGCCACGGCCCACCAAGCCCAATGCTGTGCTCTCACCGGACGGGCCATTCAACCGCAGGAGCCAATGTTGCTGGGGTGGACCACCGATGGAAAGTTCGTCGCCCTTAGCTCCTCCTGCTTTTAATCTTTGTTTTGGGGTCTCTCTCCAGTTTGCGAAGGGATCCAACCGGCACGAGTGCCCATCCGTTTAGATGCCACGAAGTTCTCGATATTTTCTGGCCCGTTCCTCGGCTGGATCGGGGGCTTGAGCTTTGGCAACTGCCTCCTCCAGTTGGGCCATCACCGTCTCTGCCGGTTCAGCGGAGCGGACGACGTAAAACATTAGGTTAATGGCTTCGTTGGCCGTCAGTTTGAGGGTTTCTTTTCCCTTGGGCACCAGCGCGATCTTGCCATCTGTGGTTGTGATGGCTGTGTGGGATCCCTTAGCCAGAATCTCCCCAGCTTTTTCCAGAGTGACAAGCATATCCGTAGCTCACGGCAGCAGGACATCTACTATCCTATCGAATGTCTTGGGGCAAACGTTCCAGAAGGGTCTAAGCCATTTGGCGGACTGGGTGGGTTCATCATGGGTTGCCATGCTCTGCCAGCCAAGCATACAAGTGGGGAAACAACTTTTGATTGGCCCCTGGGAAGGGAAATTCCGACAGCTCCGCCGGGCTAACCCAGCGCACCTCACTACATTGCAGGGCTTGGGCTTCTCCGCCCAGGTAGCGGCAGATAAAAGCAATAAGAGTAACGGTGAAATGGGTGTAGGCATGTTCGATGGTGGCCAGCGGTGCGACCACCTCGATGTCGATGCCGATTTCTTCCTTCACCTCCCGCACTACACACTCAGCAGCCGTTTCTCCCGGCTCGATTTTGCCTCCGGGAAACTCCCACAGCCCGCTGAGCATTGAGCTTTCCAGTCGTCGATCGATAAGGATTTCTTTCCCCCGCAGAACAATGGCAACTGCGATTTGCTTGTGAGGACGGGAGGCACGGGGTGCAGACATAGGCAATTGTTGGTGTTGACCTCGATTGTAGGCGCTGCAATCCGCTTGCCAAGGGCACCGGCCACAGTGAGGCTTTTTGGGACGACAGACGGTAGCCCCCAAATCCATCAGGGCTTGGTTAAAAGCCCGCGGCTGCACGGGATCCAACAATTGCTCGGAAAGCTGCCACAACAGGGGCAGACACTGGGACGGAGGCTGCTGCAAAGCCACCAAGCGAGCCAGCACCCGCTTGACGTTGCCATCCAAAATGGGCAAAGGCTGATCGAAGGCAGCGCTGAGAATGCCGCCAGCCGTGGTGCGCCCGATCCCCGGCAGAGCCAACACCTGCTCCAGATCCCTGGGGAACTCGCCGTTTCGCTCCCGCATCAAAATTTGGGCAGCTTTGTGCAAGTTCAGGGCCCGCCGATAGTAGCCCAGGCCCTCCCACAGTTTCAGCACCTGCTGCTGGGGGGCTGCCGCCAGTGCTGGGATCCCGGGCAGGGTCTGCATCCAGCGCTGAAAGTAGGGAATGACCGTTGCCACCTGGGTCTGCTGTAACATCACTTCCGAAACCCAAATGGCGTAGGGATCCCGGGTGCGGCGCCAGGGCAGATCCCGCCCGTGTTCACGGTACCAACGCTGAAGAGACTGCCGCAAGCGTTGCAAGAAAGCCTCGTCCCACTCCCCTCCTTTGCTCGGAAGGCTGGCAATGTAGGAAAAACTGACCTCGGCTTCTGATATGGGCTGAGACTCAAGCTGCGTAAGCAAAGTGCAAAGCCCACCAGATCAGGGCCGAAACCACACCGGCCACAATTCCTGCCGAGATCAAAACGACAATTGGGCTATCTGCCCCCTTGAACTTCATAATGCCGCGATTGTAGTCAGCCATCCTTGCCTCCTACCAGCTCTGGCGTTGGGGTTGTCAGGGATGTTGATCGGGATCCAGATCTGCCAGCTCTATTCACAGGGAAAGCTGTGGCGAAGATGTCCCAGTAGAGGTGCTCCGCACCGCCGGCGCAAACATGCCTGGGGAGAAGCACCGTCCTCGGTCATGCATGATACAACCTTAGCATGGAACAGACTTTGACCCTGGTGATTTGGACTGTTTGGAATAACCAGAAGCTAGGCAACCCGCAGGACTAACCGGTCTGCTTCCCACTGTCGAAATAGGTTGAGAAGGTGGTCGGCTCTCTCTTCATGGGCAGCCAGGATCTCAGCGCCAGAACGGGCTTGATTGGCCAAGGGCAGCAGCAGCTCCACCACTTGGTAGCGGGTAGAGGCCATCATCTTGCCAGGGATCCGGGCGATAGGCCAGAAAATATCCATCTTCTGGGTCAGGATCTGGGCTGGATCCAGCTTGCCCAACAGATCTGAAAAGGGGATTTTTTGATCCCAGTAGCGCACGCTGCCATAGCGGACGAACAAGGGGTTGAGTTGCCAGCGGGATCCCTTAAAAAATTCGACTGTAAAGGGATCCCAAGTTGTTATCTTTTGACCTTGATGGCAGCACCAAAAGAGATTTTGCGTGTGATATAGGGGCTCCAGATACTCCATGACCCGCAGTTGGTCGATGCGAGCAAGGGCCTCGTAGCGGCGATGGAACTCCGGGTGGGTGGCGGCAATCAACGGCCTGGCGTTCCAATAGTCCAAGTAGGGGGCTACATCGATAAACTCCAGCCCGGCTTGGGCAAGCAAGTCGGCAATCTCGCCGATGTCGAAAGGAATATCATTGGCATGGAAGAAATTATCGACAATGTTTTCATCTTGTCCATAGTATTCTTGGTGAGCCTTGGCGTGCTTGGCCAAAAGGGAATTGGGGCTGGCTCCCTTCAGCAGTTGCCGCACAAATTCGATCTTTTCTGGGGTTGCAGGTGGGGTGATGCCCAACAACTCCAAGGCTCGCCGAATGCGGTACAGATGCCAACGGCCTGAACGGTTGTAGAGCATCAGCGCCATCACCCCATCGGGAGCCAACCGCGATGCCAGATTGCTCAAAGCCTTCACCGGATCTGCAGTGTGGTGGATTACCCCGTAGGAGCTAATCATGTCAAAGCTGCCCTCTGGCCAGGTAGAGGGATCCATTAGATCCCCGTACTGCACAGAGCAGTTGCGTAGGCCGTGGTGCTTAATTCGCTTCTGGGCAATCTCTAGGGCCGGGCGGCTGATGTCGATCCCGACCACCGACCCATAGCCGGGGTTGCTGGCGGCAATGCCATGCACCTCCCAGCCGGTGCCACACCCGGCCACCAAAAACCTGGCTCCTGCGGGCTCTTGCAGCCTACGGGTGCGGGCGTACTGCGCCAAGGTGTAGCTGCCCAGACTGGAGAAGCCCTCAAAGGGTCGGTCGTAAGGAATAGGGGGATAGGGGAAAGTCTCGTACTGGGCCTGCACCGCCCCGGTAATCTCGGCTTCGCTCACCAAAAGCACTTCCTCCCACGTATTCCCCCCCATCCTACGGTTTTCTTGAGGTTTTGAGCGGGGAGATCTTCCCAACCGTTGCTAAGCCCCTGCCAGAGCGTGAGTTGCCCGCTTGTAGGCTTCCTCCAGCGTCTCTGCCAAGGTGGGGTGAACGTGCACCAAGCCGGCCAGTTCTCGCACCGTGGCCCGGCGAGCAATGGCCTGAGCCGCCTCGTGGATCAAATCCGCTGCATGTGCCCCCAAGATGTGGGATCCCAGCAGTAGGCCGGTGCTCTTGTCAAAGACCAGCTTGACCATGCCCTCTGTCTCTCCCGAAGCAATGGCCTTGGAGTTGCCGCCAAAGTAGGTGCGCACCGTGCCCACGCTGTAGCCTTCCTCCTTGGCCTGAGGTTCGGTCAGCCCCACAAAACCCATTTCCGGGTGGGTGAACACCGCGGCCGGGATGCTGAGGTAGTCCATGTAGGCAGTACGGCCACAGATGTTTTCCACGGCCACTCTCCCCTGGGCTGCCGCTGCGTGGGCCAACATCATCTTGCCGGTCACATCCCCAATGGCCCAGAGGTGAGGCAAATCGGTGGCCATGCGGCTATCGACGGGGATGAACCCCCGTTTGCCGGTGTCGATGCCCAACTCGGCCAAGCCCAGCCCCTCTGAGACCGGGATCCGACCGGCAGCCACCAAGCAGCCATTCACCTGCAGCGTCTCGCCGTTGGAGAGGTGAATCGTTACTGGCTGGCCAGGGATCACCTGCTTGGCCGTGATCCCCACGTAGGTCTGGATTTGCCTGGGCTTAATCAGCACCCGCTGGGCCAGGCGGGCAATATCGGGGTCAAAGGCCGGCATCAGGGTCTCCAGGGCTTCGATGAGGATGACCTGGGATCCCAAGGCAGTGTAGATGTCGGCAAACTCCTGGCCGATGTAGCCGCTGCCGATAATGGCCAGCCGCTCCGGGATCCACTCCAGCCGCACCGCCTCGTCGCTGGTGAACACCGTCCGGCCATCCACCTCGATGCCAGGGGGCACAAAGGGGCGGGAGCCCGTAGCAAGAATAACATCCTGCGCCGTGTAGGTGTGGGATCCCTTCTCTTCCTGGACTTCCACCTGCTGGGGTGCCACCAACTTGCCCCGCCCTCTCAGGATTGTTACCCCCAGCTTCTCCAGCGAGCGGGTCATGTCGGCGCGGATTTTCTCCACCACCTGGGCGGCATGATTGGCAATAGCCTCTCGGTTCACCTGAAGGGATCCCACTTGGATGCCCAGCCCAGAGCTGTGTTGCAGTTCCCGCAGGCGTCCGGAGGCGGCCAGCAGAGCCTTGGAGGGGATGCAGCCGCGGTTGATGCAGGTGCCGCCCATTTCTGCACCTTCAACGATGGCGGTCTTCAGGCCAGATTCGACCGCATGTAAAGCAGCGCCGTGACCGCCGACGCCGGCACCGATGATGATCAAGTCAAAATCGAAGCTCATGGCGAGATTGGATAACCGGTGCTTCATTCTCTCATCTTGTCGGCCTTCCCAGAAACCAGGCTGAGAGCACCCAAACCATGGGGTAGCATAGGGTCGCTTGTAGCTGGGGGGGAGCGGGGGTACGCATGGAACTGCAAGCTTTGATCTTCGATGTGGACGGCACGCTGGCGGACACGGAGCGGGATGGTCATCGCGTGGCCTTTAACGCTGCCTTTGCCGAGGCAGGGCTGGACTGGCACTGGTCGGTGGAGCTCTACGGCCAACTCCTGGCCATTACGGGGGGCAAAGAGCGCATTCGCCATTTCGTTGCAACCTGCCAGCCGCCGCTACCCCCTGGTGAAGATTTAAATGCCCTCATTGCCCGGCTGCACCAGGCCAAAACCCGCCACTACACTGCCCTATTGGCCCAAGGGGGGATCCCACTCCGCCCAGGGGTGAAGCGCCTCCTGCAGGAGGCCAGAGCTGCTGGGATCCGTCTAGCCATTGCCACCACCACCACGCCGGAAAACGTGACGGCCCTTTTGGAGCACGCGCTGCCGGAGAGCCTGAGCTGGTTTGAAGTGATCGCTGCCGGCGATATTGTCCCCGCCAAAAAGCCCGCCCCCGACATCTACTTCTACACCCTGGAACAGATGGGGCTGCCCCCCCAGGCCTGCCTGGCCTTTGAAGACTCGGAGAATGGGCTGCGCTCGGCCCAGCAGGCCGGTATTCCCACTGTGGTGACGGTAAACGACTATACCCGGGATCAGGATTTTTCCGGGGCAGCTTTGGTGTTGGATCACCTGGGGGAGCCTGAGGATCCGTTTCGGGTGTTGGCGGGAACGGTGGGATCCCACCGCTACTTCACCCTGGAGTTGGCCCGACAGATCCATGCTCAAGTTGCCCGGTCTGGAGTGGGAAGCTCATGATGGCGTCAGATCTCCAAGACCTGCGGCAGCGCCTAGAGGCTCATCTGCAGCAAGTGGCCCAGCCCCGGGATCCCGACTGGTCGCCCTTGGGCCATCAACAGGTGGAGCGCTACATCCAAGAGCAGCTTTCTATGTGGGGATCCCTGGAGTCCTTCCCCTTTGAGGCCGGTGGCCGCCTGCACCGCAACTGGATCTTGAAATTGCCGGGATCCCGTTCTGGCCGCCAACCCATCCTCATCGGAGCCCACTTTGACGCTGCCCCGGCAACCCCTGGAGCAGACGACAACGCCAGCGGCATAGCGGTGTTGCTGGAATTGGCCCGCCATTTTGCCGCCAACCCTGCCCCTTCCCCCCTGTGGCTGGTGGCTTTTGACCTGGAGGAGCGGGGGATGGTGGGCAGTGGGGCTTACGCCCAGTTTCTTCAACGTCAGAGGCAATCCCTACGGCTGATGCTGTCTTTGGAAATGCTGGGCTACCGGGATCCCACCCCCGGATCCCAACGCTACCCCGCTGGCCTTGAGAAGCTCTACCCCAACCGGGGAGATTACATCGGTCTCATCGGCAACTGGCCCACCTGGGGGGATCTGCTCAAGCTGCAGCGTGATTTTCAAAAAGCGGGGATCCCTTGTTGCTGGCTGCTGGCCGGGCAGCGGGGCCTAATCCTGCCTGCCACTCGCCTGAGCGACCACTCCCCCTTTTGGGATGCGGGCTACGCCGCCGTTATGGTTACCGACACCGCTTTCTTGCGCAACCCCCACTACCACAAGCTGAGCGATACCTTGGAAACCCTAGATCCAGATTTCCTGACGGGGGTCTGCCAGGGCTTGATGGCCGGGATCCGCTCGCTGTAGCTCTTCCAAACACCACAGTCGTTCCGGCAGCAAGTAGCATGCGTTAAGTCCTAACTCCCCTCTCTCTGGAAGGAGGCTGGGGGTAAGGGTAGAGTTGGCATCCTCAGTACGGAGATTTCTCCAGGGGGTTCGCGATTCTGCGACCGAGTCCTTTGCTGAAGAGGGGAGACAATAGACGAGAGTAGTAAGACGAGAGTAGTAGCAGGGAAAAGGTTAAAAAACCTGCCTTGGCACTGTAAAACTCAGCAGGAGATTGCGTATGAGCGCTTTTGCCCAAGCTCCCAAAAAGTGTGTTTCCGCCGCTTTCAAAGAAGAGGTCAAGCTGCAAGAGTGTATCCAGCGGCTTTTGAACCGTGGCATTCCCAACGATCGCATCTCCATTATTGGCCGCAACTTTCAAACCGAAGCCAAAATTACCGGGTTTATCACCCGCAAAGAGGTGGTTCTGGACGGTCTGACCAATGGGGCCATCTATGGATCCCTGTTCGGATCCCTGCTGGGGCTGCTCACTGGCGTGGGGGTGCTGTTCATTCCCTTTTTGGGGGCAGTGGTGGCCGCTGGGCCTCTGGGAGCCGCTTTGTTGGGGGCAACGGGCGGCGCTTTGTACGGAGCACTGGGAGCGGGCCTGGGATCCGCCCTGATTGCCTTGGGTATGCCGCAGGAGAAAGCCGCCATCTACCAAACCCGGGTACAGGCGGGCGAGTTCTTGTTGGTGGTGCAAGTACCGGAAGAGAAGTCGGGCGAAATTTACTTGCTGCTGCAGAGTGCTGGCGGAGAGGAAGTTTCCATTGCCGACTTGAACTTGCCCGGTGAGCCAGAGGGAGACTTAACCCCAGAGAGCATCTCGCCGGAAATCCGCGCTGACCTCTCGGAAGAAGCGCAGCAAACCTTTGTGGAAGCCTACAACCAAGCCAAACAAGAGAGCAATAACTCCACCCATGCACTCCTCAAAGCTTGGGAAAAGGTCAAGCAAATTTTCACACGAGATGAGAAAGGGATCTTCTCCAAACGCAAGCCCTAGCCCAAAAAGTTTCCGAAGTAGCGAGAGCACAGTAAAGCGCCATCTCGCCGCTCTGCCTGTACGCGTTCTGGGTCTGCTCCAATTTTTTTTAGCTGCAACCTTATATCCTGAGAATAGCCCGAAAAACTCTAACCTAACCTTGCAGGGGTGAGCCTATGGCTGCGAGTGACTTCAAGGATTATTACAAGATCCTGGGCGTCAGCAGAGATGCCTCTGCCGAGGAAATCAAGCGCGTCTATCGCAAGCTGGCCCGCCAGTATCACCCCGATGTCAACCCCGGCAACAAGGCGGCAGAGGAGCGCTTCAAGGAGATCAACGAAGCCTACGAGGTGCTCTCAGATCCGGAAAAGCGGCGGCGCTACGACCAGTTTGGGCAGTACTGGCAGCGGGTGGGTGCCGGCTCTGCGGCTGGAATGCCCGGCATGGAGGGCTTCGCCCAGTACACCAGCTTCGAGGAGTTTATCAACGAGCTGTTGGGCCGTATGGGATCCCGCCGCAGCGGGTTCCAGGGCTTCGCCGGCGGCTTTGGGCCGTTTGTTTCGGTGGATTTGCCGGGGCAGGATGTGGAGGGCACTCTGGGTCTCAGCTGGGCAGAAGCTTTCCACGGCACCCAGAAACGGCTGAACCTAGATGGAGAAACGCTAACTATCCGCATTCCCCCCGGCGCTAAGCCGGGCAGTCGCATCCGCGTCAAGGGCAAAGGCCAGGTCAGCCCCTTTGGCGGGCCAAGAGGGGATCTCTACCTCACTTTGGAGCTGCCCCCCCATCCCTTCTTCCGCTTTGACGGAGACAACCTGCTCTGCGAGCTGCCCATTACTCCTGACGAGGCGGCTTTGGGAGGGACGGCGGAAGTTCCCACCCCTACGGGTCGCGTGCAACTGAAGATCCCTGCCGGGGTAGACAGCGGCCAAACCCTGCGGCTGCGGGGCCAAGGCTGGCGGGATCCCCAAGGCCAGCGGAGCGACCTGCTGGTGCGGCTGAAGGTGGTGGCACCCAAATCCCTTTCCCAGACCGAGCGGGATCTCTACGAAAAGCTGCGCCAAAGCCGTAGCTGGGATCCCCGCGCCCACTTGCAGGAGGTGAGTCTATGAGTTTGGCCATTGTGCGGGTAGAAGAACGGCTCTATACCTTCGAGCAGGCCACGGAACTGCTGGGGATCCCTCCCCACCTGCTGGAATGGCTGCTGGCCCAAGGCTTAGTGGAGGCCGAGAGCAGCTACCTGACCCCCCAACAGCTCAGGCGGTTGTTGCAAATGAGCCGCCTACACCGAGACTTGGGGCTTAACTGGACGGGGGCAGCGATGGTCTTGGACATGGCTCAGGAAATTGCCCGGCTCAGGGGGCAACTGCGCCACTACCGCGGATTTTGAGGCTGCCCAGCTAACCCATCAAGGAGATAACTCGATGAACCCTATGGAACAGATCATCCGACGTAGCCAGGTGGTGGGCCTGCTGGCCCTCGATAGCAGCACTGCTACCGCCTTGGGCACTGTAGAAGAAGTCTGGGTTGACCCAACAGGGCGGGTATGCTACTTCACCAGCCAGCAGGGGTACACCCCCCTGGAGCAGATTTCTCTCATCGGGCCAGACGCGCTGCTGACCTACTCCACCGTTTTTGCTACCCCCCTAACCCCCATTAGCTCTCTTTACCGTCGCACAGTGCGCATTGGGAATCGAGAGGTCGGCTGGATTGAGGATTTTCTCTTTGACTGGGAGACTGGAGCGATTGCCGCCTACATTCTGGGTGGCAGCATTGCCGAGCCTTGGGGGGGGCGCGCCGTTCTCCTGCCTGAGGACGTGGAAGCCATTGATGTGGACGCGGTGGTGGTTAAGGAGGATGCTCCGCAGCGGCTGAAATCGGAAGCAGAAGGCTTAAAGAACTTTTGGAGCGAAAAATCTCGGCAGGTGAAACAGCTTATCCAGCGCATGGGGGATCGCCTCAAGGCGTTGGTTGGCCCCCAGGATCCGCCGGAGGTGGTGCGCGTTAAGGTGAAGCAGGTGCGGGACGAGCTGGCCAAAGGGGGCAAGTTCGATCTCTCCCTACTGGACGAGGCGGCAGAGTTTCTGCAACACAAGTGGGAAACCTGGCAACACCGCCTCAGCCGCGCCGCTCAGCGCATGCAGGCTGCCCTTCAGGCTGCTTGGGAGAAGCTGACCGAATAATTTTTCAACCTCTAGCCTACGGTCGCTACAGATGCTGCGAAGTTGATTCTTAACTCCCCTCTCCCTCTAAGGGGGCTGGGGGTGAGGGTCAGCAGCAGGGGGATTCCGTCCCACTGCGCCGTCGGAACTGTTGCAAACCCGTTGGAAATGGCCACCCTCGCCCAACTCTAGCTGACAGATGGCGGCCTTTTCCGCTAGAATCTGGGAGCGCTGTCAATGCTCGGATCAGGTTTCAAGACCCCCGCAGGGCACCTGTACGGCAGGGAGAAAGATGACTTACGCAATTGTGGAAACCGGCGGTAAGCAGCTTTGGGTGGAGCCGGGGCGTTTTTACGAGGTCGATCGCCTGGCGGAAGTGGAGGAGAACAGCCCCTTCGATTTGTCTCGTGTGCTGTTGATCAACCACGAGGGACAAATCACGTTGGGGCATCCCTACGTTTCGGAGGCGGTCGTCAGGGCACGGGTTTTACAGCATCGGCGCGGCGATAAAATCATCGTCTACAAGATGAGGCCAAAGAAAAAGACCCGCAAAAAGAGGGGTCATCGGCAACCGCTGACCCGTCTGCTGATCGAGTCTATTGAACTCAATGGGGTGCCCCTAGCCACGGCACCATCCCGTACGGAAGCGGCTCCAGAGTCTAACCCAGAGGCAGCCCCTTCGGCAGCGGCGACAGGGATCCCTGTGGATGAGGAATAAACTCTGAACTCAGGTGTCCTGAATCCCGATTTTTTTATCTCGTTTCTGTTGATCACGCAGTTGCATAGGAGGCGTTATGGCTCATAAGAAGGGAACGGGCAGCACTCGCAACGGTCGAGATTCCAATGCCAAGCGGCTGGGGGTGAAGCGCTATGGGGGCGAGCTGGTGCATCCCGGCCACATTCTGGTCAGGCAGCGGGGCACCAAGTTTCACCCAGGGGTGAACGTGCGCATCGGCGGCGACGACACCTTGTATTCTGTGGTCACCGGCATTGTGACTTTTGAGCGCTATGGCAAGTGGCGGCAAAAGGTGAGTGTCTACCCAGCTGAGGTGGCTGCCCAGTAGGGAAAGGCCCAGCTTTGAAACTGCCTGGGAGAGCATGACTCTAGTCAATAATAAGCTCAACTATACTGAAGATAATGTATAATATGTTCAGTACGGATTACTACCAGTTGATCTTTCTGTTTACTTTCGAGTCTGCCAACATGGTAGCCAAAGCAAAGCAGAAAATTGGTAGTAAGACGACACGGAAACTGCGCTTTGGGTATTCTACTCAAAGCTTTGCGGGATACCGCCATTCTGGTTGGAAACAAACAGAATGCTATCGCTGCATAGTTGAACAGTGATGTTCAGCAGTGCTCAGCGTAAATGTATCAGTTTCTTCCGCAAGAGAAGATTCTCGCTTCTGTCGACCAAGCTGCTTGCCGGGCTGAAAACTGTCTGCTCCAGAGCAGACAGGGTTTTGCTGTTGCTGATTCCTGAACTTTTTTCGTTCTTGAGGATTGGGGCCAGCCGGAAGAGAAGAGGAGCTAGGGATCCCTGACCCTTCGAGGGCGAAAATGGCAAAAGCGTGGAAGGCAGAAAGCTGATGCGGGTGTATTTGTTTCGCTGGGCAGGGTTGCTTCACCTCATTGCCGGGGTGATGTACCTCTACTGGCGACTGACAGCCGGGCTGATGGATTTGGGATCCCTTTTGTTTTGGGGGGCAGAGCTGTATGTTTGGCTGGCGGCGGTGGGCTTTACCCTCAGCCGCTATCCCCAAGTGCCGAGAGAGACGATCCCATCCCCAGAGGTCCTGCGGCGGTCGTTTTTCCAATTGCCGCGGGTGGATGTACTGGTGCTGCGCCAGTGGGATTCTCTGGAGGCAACCCGGCAAACAGTGCTCTCGGCTCTGCACCTCGACTACCCGTGGGAGCGGTTGTTTGTCCACATTGTGGATCGGGTAGAAGATGAGGAGATGGCCAAGGCGGCCCGGGCCATTCCCTGCGAATACTGGGCCTGCCCTAGCCCCACAGCCGACCCCCTGGCTTACGCGATGGGATCCCCTCATATCCAAGGGGAGTATCTCCTCCTAGTACAGCCGGGCCATTTTCTCGAGCGGGACTTCCTGTGGCAGACCTTGCCCCACTTTTACGACTCGCCGGAGCGGGCTCCAATTGTCAACCGAACTGGCTTTGTGCAGGCAATGCTGCGCACCCTAGGCCAGCCCAGAGCCGTTCACCCACTGCAGCAGCTCTTGGCGGTGGGATCCCAGGGCTACCAGGCGGCACCCCTGTTGGGTTCTGGCTGTCTCATCCGGCGCAAGGCTTTGGAAGGGATCCCGCGGATCGACATTCGTCGCCCTGTGCAGTTGGGGTGTCAGATGCACTGCCGCGGCTGGCAGTCTCAATTGGTTCGCCAAACCCAGGTTACGGGTGTTTTGTTGCCCTTGCGCAACCGCCGCGTTGCTTTGCTGGCTTTGTTTTCGGCCTTGAGGGAAAATCCCTTCTGGGGCAAGCCGACCACACAGCAGCAGCGCTTTCAATACCTGTGGCTGGCCCTCTGGGCTGCCGGTGGGATGGCGGAGCTGGTCTACTTGGCGGTGCCGATGGTCTTTCTCTGCACGGGGTGGATGCCAGTGCCGGCCTTTGACCGGGTCTTCTTCGCGTGGTTTTTGCCTTATGCTCTCCTAGGGCGCATCAGTTGGCTCTTGGCCTTTCCCCCGCATTTGTGGGGGGCAGCTTGGCAGTCGGAACGGCAGACGGGCAGCCAGTTTTTTCAGTCCATCCAGGCGCTGGTGCAAAGTCTGCAGGGAGTGCCCCCCTATCCCGAGCAGCCTTCCCAGCTCTCCTTGGGGCCTCAGGCTCTGGCTATTGTGCTGACTTTTCTGGCTATGGGGGTGGGATCCCTGCGTTCTGCCGGCAGTTGGGATCCCTCTTGGCCTGAGCTGCTGTTTGGCTTGGTCTGGGCCTTCTACAACCTGATGATCCTGACGGTGCGCCCCGACGATCACGATTTTGCCGGCCTTGCCCTGCTCAACAACCGCACCGCCGAGTGGGCAGAGGAGAATTACGGTCATCTGGATTCAAACTAAGGCACTGCGCTCACACCTGAAACATGGGTCGCGTCTTCGCGTCAGCGTTGCGGAGCAATAACGTTGCGGAGCAATAATGCACCGGGTCAGAAGGTTTTTCTCAGTAGTCCGGGTGTCTCACCCCAGACTGAAGCGACTGTAAGGGCTTCGCACCGCTGGCACGAGCGGAGATTCTTAGGGGTGCAGAGCCAAGACAGCCCGCGTCCAAACTGACGATCTGCTCCTGAGCTGGCAACCCTCTCCGGAACCTGGCTGTTGGGATTCTATCTCTCTGCTATGTGGAAAGGGTTGGATGGCAAAAGCTATGCTGGAATCTAGATTGGTATCTTAGCTTGACCTAGAATCGGGACTCATTAGGACTGTAGAGACCCAGAACATAAAACGACGCCGAGTTGATTTGCTAGAAAAGAGAGTGCGTTAGTAAGCGCTGGGGGGAGTCCCTGTCTGAGTTCCCAACCGTTTTTTCAGGCTTTAAGTGGTCTTGTAGGCTTGTAGGTAAAAACGACGCAACTGTGGAGTCAGAGAGACCGCCCCTGCGACTGCTACCCCTGGGTACGGATCCCCGTCAACAGGGCTGTGCCTATTGGGTGGAGATCGGATGCCACCGCTTGCTTCTCGATTGTGGGTTGCCCGCTCCTGCTCTCTTTAAGGCTCTGCCAGGGATCCCGGATGCGGTGATCTGCAGCCATGCCCATTTCGACCATGTGCAGGGGCTGCCTGCCTTTCATCGCCGTTATCCTCAGGTACCTCTCTACGCCACGCCGGTGACCGCCCATTTGGCCGCTGGTCTGTGGGAGCGCGGTATTTGGCCGGGCTACGACCGGGACATTCGCTTTCCCCCCTTTCGGGCGCTGCCTTTGGGCCGGGCGCGAGAGATTTTGCCCCATCTGATGCTCACTTTCTTTGCGGCTGGGCATCTGCCAGGGGCGGCGGCGACCCTGCTGCAAAATACCCAAACCTCTCCGGCCCAAACCTGTGTGTACACGGGCGACTGTTCGCTGGCCTCAACTCGCTTTGCCCCCGGCTTGGATCTCGCCGCTTTGCGTCACTGGCAGCCGGATGTGCTGCTTATGGAAGCCTCGCTGGGATCCACCCGTCATCCGGCCCGTCGTCACCTGGAAAATCGCCTGGTGGAGCGGTTGCTCAGCGCCCTGGAAGCGGGGCAAACGGTGCTGTTTCCCCTGCCGGTGCTGGGGTTGGGGCAGGAGCTGATCTTTCTCCTCAAAGCCCACCATCGCTTTACCCAGTCTCCCCAAGCGCTGTCTGCGAAAGCGTCGCGCGGCGATAAGGTGTGGGTGGCGCCAGGGTTGGCGGCAGGCTGCGATCTCTATGAGCGTTTGCTTCCCTACCTGCCGGAGGCGGTGCGCAATTTCGCCACCTATCAGCCTTTGTTCTGGGAAGACCGCCTACACCCCCAGGTGCAGCCCCTTACCGAGGCGGATCCTCTGCCCCAAGGCTTGCTGCTGTGCGATGCCGATGCTGGGCCTGAGGCTTGGGATCCCATCTGGTCGAGATTGCTGGCCCAACCGCAGCGCTCCTGTCTGCTGGTGCGGCTGCCAGAGGTGGAACTGGCTACCCCGTTTGAGCGTTGGCCGGCGCCGCTGCGCTCCCGCATTGCCGTTGAATGGATAACCTGGCACAGCCACAACGATGTCGGGCATCTCACCCAGATCATCCACACCTTTCGCCCCCAGCATTTGGTCTTGGTTCACGCCGACCCCAAGCAGGCTCAGGATCTGGCGGATCTGCCGGAGCTGTGCAATCGCTACCATGTCCACTGCCCTCAGCCTGGGCATTGGCTGGAGTTGCCCGATGGGCACCTACAAACCCCAGTTAGGCTCGCGGAGCTGAAGGCCGGTTCCCCCGCCGAGATCAGGGATCCCCCTTTGCGCTATGAGGGGGAGGTGGAAGAAGTTTGGCAGGAGCAGGGGTCGCCGCGGACTTTGGCGGGGGTACAGGTGCGTCTGCCGCCCCAGATCACCCAGGATCCCCGTTGGCCGGCCTGGGCCGATACCGGCTTAGTGGAAGCCCGCTGGCAGGGATCCGAACTGGTGCTGCGCGGCCTTTCTCCACGGGAGCTGATCCGCCCGGCAGAGGCTGCTCCCTCTCCAGCAGGGATCGTGCCGCGTCCAAAACAGCCTTCTGTATCCAGTCATCACGGTGGCAAAAAGTGCCAAAATTGTCGCTTTGCCCGCCAGATCTTGACTTCCCAAGCCCAAGCCTTTCGCTGCGATCAGGAACGCTCTCCCCTCTACCGCCTCAGGGTGGATCCCCAGGGGAGCTGCCCCTACCATCAGCCGCAGGAGATCCGCTCTTCCGGTTAGCCGTCAAGCCAGGGAAGCCCAAAGGCTAGAATGGGGCAAGTCGCGGTGCCAACCATGCTTGAGCAAGATTCCTGGGCAAATCATCGCCGTGGGCCGGTCGGATCCCTGGAGCGCCCAGCCGAGGCCTTGGCTGCGGCCAGCCCGCCCGTAGTGCAGATGGTTGGGGTGAACAAAGTCTATCCACTGCCGGAGGGCAGTTTTCAGGCCCTCTACGATATCGACTTGGCGATCCAGCCGGGAGAGTATTGCGCCATTATGGGGCCCTCTGGATCCGGCAAATCCACCCTGATGAACCTCATCGGCTGCTTGGATCGGCCCAGCTCAGGGCGCTACTGGCTGGATGGGGTGGAAGTTTCCACCCTGACCGATCGCGATTTGGCCCACATTCGCAACCAAAAAATCGGCTTTGTCTTCCAGCAGTTCCATCTCCTGCCCGTCCTGACAGCGCTGGAGAACGTCATGCTGCCCTTGGCCTATGCTGGGATCCCGGAGCCGGAGCAACGCCGGCGGGCCAAGCAAGCCCTAGAACAAGTGGGCTTGGGGAGCAAACTGCAGCAGCGTCCGGCCCAACTCTCCGGCGGCCAGCAGCAGCGGGTGGCGATTGCTCGTGCCATTGTCAACCGACCCCAACTGTTGCTGGCTGATGAGCCGACTGGGGCTCTGGATAGCCATACCGGCCAGGAAGTGCTGAACCTTTTTGCAGAGCTCCACCGGCAGGGCATCACCCTGGTCGTGGTCACCCATGACCTTGAAGTAGCCCAGGCCGCCCAGCGCATTATCCGGGTTGGGGATGGCCGTTTGCTGGATTGAGAAAGACAGGGATCCGCCTGGGGGCAGTTGGGTTCAGGAGAGTTCCCAGTTGCGGTGAACTGGCGTGCCGGATGGATCCCTGGCCTCACTTTGGGTGAAGGTCGAAGGGAATGTCTTAAACGGGCATGGGATAACCCTATCTAGGATGGCCCAGCTTGGGCTACTCTAAACGCAACTGAGGGCTTGGGAAGAGGATCCGTCCATGAAACTGATCGAAGATATCATCCGGTTTTTGGAAACCCGCCTGGAAGAATTTCTCAGGGCCCACCCTGAGATCGAGCTGCAAGCCCTCGATGAGCAGTTGCGCCAGCAGGAATCGGATACCCTGCGGCTGTTGCAGGAAAGCCGCGCCCAAGAGGAAGCTCTCCAAAAAAGCATTCTCAACTTGGCTGAGGAGATTAAAACCTGGCACTTTCGCATTGAGAAGGCGCAGCGGGCCAATCGCCCCGATCTGGCCGAAGGAGCGCGACGCCGGGAAGCTGAGCTGTTGGAGAGGGGCAGCCAGCTATGGGGTCAAATGAAAGCCCAAAAGGAGAAAATCCAACAAATGGAAGCCCTGCTGCCGCAGATTCGCCAGCGCCGCCAAGAGGTGAAGACCAAGCTGCAGGAGGTAAGAGCCGCGCAAGCCAAAGGCATCGACAACCCGGACCGGAATTTCAGCCCTTGGGGAAAACCTTTCGAGGCTTGGGATGAATTGGAAGAGCAATTTCGTCAGCTAGAGGTGGAAAACGAATTGAATGACACGAAGAGGAAGGTGCGGGAACAGCAGCGGCGGTAACAGCCTGACCCAAAATCTTGTTAGTTTGCTAATGTTGAATCCAGTCGCAACAGCCAAAATCGAGCTGGGCGGAACTTGTGATTTAAGCCCTTGGTCTCAAGAGCCATAGCCACATCATTTCCAGAACTTTCTCTGGCACCGACCGGGAAGAAAAGTCTCTCCTCTCCCCCAAGAGTGATACGCTATTGGGCATGAATGAGTTGTATCTGAATCACCCCACATTTGGTCTGCTCTACAGCCTGTGTCAGGTCGACGAAAATCAGGCTCTCTTCACGACCCTTTACGCCCAAAGGCTCTTTTTTCGGGTTTACTTCAGGCCGCCGGATAACAACGGGGATCCTGCTGCCATGGAGGAGTTGGTCTTCGATCCGATTAGCCGTAATGAGGCTCGCCAGCTCATCGAAGAGCAAATGCGCCTGCTGCGCCGTGCTGCCCGCCAAGATGAGCTAGAACAATTGCAGTTGATCTACAAGCAAACCTTTTCGTAAACTACCCGACTCCGACCGCTAAGCGGTACGGAGCGGGCTTTCAGCAGCCCTGAGCCTGCTTTGCTCTACCAGAGAACAAAACAGTCCCGAACCTCTAGGCTGGTTTACGACAGCCCCCAAGAGCGCAATCACATTCGCACCATTCAAATCCGCATCCCCTTCCCATCCACAGTGTCCACACTTGAACGACTTACCACTGCGATAGGATTGCGCAGGATCGGGATGGATATGCAAACACTTGTGGCAGGTCTGCGACGTGTAGGCGGGCGGCACAAGAATCAGAGAAACCCCTGCAACCCTCGCCTTGTATTCCAGAAACTGACGTAGTTGGTAGAACGCCCAACTGTTGGTCCTACGCCGTTCGGCTTTGCTGCGTGGCTGTTGA
The DNA here is from genome assembly GCF_054060015.1 of Thermostichus sp. MS-CIW-25. NCBI lineage: Bacteria > Bacillati > Cyanobacteriota > Cyanophyceae > Thermostichales > Thermostichaceae > Thermostichus > Thermostichus sp. MS-CIW-25. The sequence goes on along the minus strand of NZ_JBSSCS010000019.1, from coordinate 37,324 downwards.
TTGACCCTTTCCCGGATCCCTGTCAAGTCTTCCAGAGCAATAGCGCTGTTGGTAGCTTTTGCCCTAGAGACAATAGCTTTGGAGATGCGATGATTGACCCACGCCTGAAAGCGTCTCTCCTTGCCAGACAGCCGTTGCAACAGTTCTCTGCATCTGCGCCGCGAACTGCGTGTGCCCTTACTGGCTTTGCGTTGGAGTGCCGCCCTCAGCTTGGAGTAGTGGTCGCGGACTCTGTTCAACTGCTGTCCATTCCAATTGTCCCCGTCTGACGTATGGGCAATATCTGTCCTTCCAAAGTCCACCCCGATCACCTTGTCGGTATCTTGTTGCTTGGGTGGCTTTTTCTCTACGCAAATCTGGATGTAGTAGGAGCCATCTTTGCGCTTGACCAGGGTGGCAGATTTGGGGTTGGAACCAGCCAGCATCCCACGCTGGTAGTTGCCAATGGCTAGCTCAAAGCGTTCTCTCCCTTCCACCGTGGTCAGCGACACCGTCCAGTCTTTTTGACGGAACGAAAAGATGCGAGCGTCGTAGGTAACAAAGCCGCTCTTAAACTCCTTGACGGGACGCTTTTTCTGCTTAGCCACTTTGCGGGAACCCGCTACCCGTCTGCACACCTGTTGAGCCAAGTTACTGGACAAGCCAAACCGGGCTCGAATCTCGTAGTAGCAAAGGGATTGCAGCTTGACCGCGTTGACGATCTTCTCCGGCGTGTTCTGGTTGACCCAGTTCAACGCCTGCACAAAGGCATCCATTGTCGCATCCAACTTTGCGGCTTGTGACGGAGACACCTTGAGCTTGCAGGAGACGGTCAGAACTTGGGTCATGGTTCTATTGTAACCTCGCATTCCTCCCGGCACTGACCCTACGGGTACAGTGCGGGGCTCCTGCGATTTCTAGCTGAAAGAGGGTTTTCTGAAGGTCTTGCAGGGCTCAGGACGAGGGTTTTGTTCCTCAGATAAGATAGCCACCTAAAACTGAGACAGAAAGCGCAGGTCGCTGGTATAAAACAGGCGGATATCCTGAATGCCGTGGAGGAGCATGGCCATCCGCTCAATGCCGATCCCTGCCGCAAATCCGGTGTAGCGCTCCGGGTCGTAGCCCACCGCTTGAAATACATTGGGATCCACCATGCCGCAGCCGAAGATTTCCAGCCATTTCGAGCCAAAGCGCACGTCCATCTCAGCAGAAGGCTCGGTAAAGGGAAAATAGCTGGGCCGAAAGCGGGTTTCTCGCTTGCCCAATAGGCGGGTGATGAACGTGTTGAGGGTGCCCTTCAGGTCGGAAAAGGTGAGGTTCTCGCCCACCGCCAAAATTTCCATCTGGTGAAACACAGCGGAGTGGGTGGCATCCACGGTATCGCGGCGCATCACCCGACCGGCATGCACAATGCGCAGCGGCGGCTGGTGTTGCTCCATGTAGCGCACCTGCACCGAGGAGGTTTGGGTACGCATCAGGTAGCCATTGGCCAGGTAGAGGGTATCCTGCATATCCCGCGCCGGATGGTCGGCAGGGGTGTTGAGGGCCTCGAAGTTGTAGTACTCCGTCTCGAGCTCAGGCCCATGCACCACGGTGTAGCCCATTCCCACAAAGATATCGAGCATGCGGTCGATGGTGGCCTGCAGCGGATGGATCCGCCCCAGAGGCCGACGGGGCCCGGGCATAGTGACATCCAGGCGCTCTGCTTCTAGGCGGGCCAGCAGTTGAGCTTCACCAAGGGCCTGTTTGCGCTGCTCCAGACTGGATTGGAGGGCCTCTTTAAAGGTGTTGGCCAAAGCGCCAATGGCAGGCCGTTCTTCTGGGGGCAACTTCCCCATCCCCCCCAAGATTTTGGAGAGCTTGCCTTTCTTACCCAGGTAGTCGATGCGGATCTGCTCCAAAGCATCCAGATCGGCAGCTTGTTCCACTTGGGCGAGGGCCTCGCTTTGCAGGGTGAGAAGCTGTTGGCAAAGCGTGTCTTTTTCGTCTTGCATGGGGCCGATTCCAAGGGCAGAAGGGATCCCTGGGGGTTGAGGGAATCCCTACAAAGGTATCACAGCAGGGAGCCCGGTCGCGCCTTTGCATCCGATGGGGTTGGTCGGCAGCAGGGGGAACCCTTTTGGGGAACTAGCTCTGAGGCGCCGAATCTGGCAGCAGACACCCCAGAGCGTCACACCCTGCCGGTCCCTCTGCTGCCAAGGTAAAGTTGCGGTCGTAGCGGGCCAGGGCCGCGAAGAAGTTATCTGTCCGCCGTCTCTTTTTGACCTCGGCCACCAGTCGTTCGTAGGTGGGCTTGTCGATTTTCTCAAAAGGCAGGCGGGGGAAGGGGGCATCGAAGCGGGCCAGCAGCGCTGCGCTGATGTAGCCCTCGTCGTCGCGGATGGCTTCGTAGATACGGGATCCCAGGGCTTCCACCTCGTCCTCCCGCAGCTCGATGGTGGCGGAGGTGTTGTGGGTGGTGTAGTACTTCTGAACCTGCATATAGAAGTCAAACTGGGCCAGGGCCGAGAATTGCTCGATCTCGATCTGGCCAGCACCGGGCAGGTTGGCCCATTCTACTTCCACAGGCAGTTCCACCAGCCATTCGGTACAGCGGGGATCAAAGGGGTCGTTGAGCAAGTTCCCGTTTTCATCTTTGTCCGCCTGAGCAGGTACCACCGAGTAGCCATAGTCCAGACAGGCCAGCGCCACCGGGTCATTTTTGGCAAAGGTGATGCGGCGGATGTAGCGTTGGGCTTTGGGCGGGTGCCAGCCGGGAGAGGCGTTGGTGAGCAGCGACTTGGTGCCGGCGGGCTGAACCGTGGTGCAGCGGTTGGGGCGGCGCAGGCTGTGGCGGTCGCAGTAGTCCCACACCACGCGGTGGACAATCTCCTTCCAGCGGCTGAGGTATTCCCGCTCCTGCTGCTTGAATTCCTTCCCGGCGGGCGTATCCGGTCTCCCTTCCTGCCACCAGCGCAGCCACTCTACCCCAAAGGCTTTGACGCAGAAATCGAACAGCCCTGTGAACGAGACGCCGACGATGGGATCCCATTCCCGCGAACGCTGAAAGCGGGGTTCCACAAAGCGGTGGTGGAGTAGGGCTGCCACCGTGAGGGCTCCCGCCGTGAAGGCTTCCTCTTGCTCTTGCCGGTTGTGGGGATCCAAACGGTTGAGGTGGATCTCGGCCAAGTTGCAATGGAATGTGTGGCCAATAATCTCGCCACAGTTGTGGACAACAAACCCATTGGCATCAAAGCACGCTGGGCCGGGGACAGTACAGTCATACACCGGCTCTACCCCGTCTGCCTCAAGGGCAGCAACCGTCACAGCAAACCGCTCTCGGTTGAGCTGGCGCTTGTAGCCATTCAGCAGTGCCTCTAGCTTTTGGGCTTTGTGCGGTTCCCGAAAGCCGACCCATTCCTGGAACAGATGCAAGTTGTCGTTGGCAATAACCAATTCGTGCTGGGCTTTGCAAGCGTATGGTGCAGGTTGGCGAGCACTGTTCGGCAGCAGGCGATATCCAGCAGGACGGCGATTCTCATACAAAACTGCAATGATGCCCAGCCGCGCCAGCATGCGCTGAACCGCTTTGAGGGTACCCAGATGGCTTTGAGAGAGCCGCACGCTAACCCCTTTCTCCTGATTACCTTGCACGCTGCCATCCGCATCAAAGAGCCCGCACAAGAAGCCTCGATGAAACTGGAAGCTGGTGGCTTCGAGCGCCTCTGTCATCTGCTTTTGTCCGGGCCTCATGCCGAACTGGGCCGCCAGTTTTGCCAACCCCCTGGAGCCGATAACCCGCAACCCAAGCTGCGCATAGTGATATGCCTCTGGCTGGCGGGGCTCGTAACCCACTGCCGTTTGCAAAAGCTGAATCGCATACTGGCTCATTTCGGCTTGGGTATCTTGCCAATAGCGTAATAAAGCCGTGTCGTTCCACGGGGTTGCCGTAAGGCTACCGTCACCCAGCAAATTCCCCAAAAGCCAGCCTTCTTCCCAGGTACCCGCCCCATCCCACGGGGTGAGATCGCGATGGTTGTGCAGCAGGATGCGGTCGCCCGGTTGTAGGCTTTCTGCCGGTACCCACTCGGTGTATTGTGCCTTTTGGGTTTGAGCGGTGACTTTGAGAACCCGATGGTTGCCTGTCAGCCGCAGAGAGAACCCTTCCTTGGTCAAAAGCTTCAGCACAGGCTTGGTACCGGAGTAGAAGAACCCCTCCGGTGTGGTACTGAATAGTTCTCCATTGACATAGGTGCTGTGCTGCTTCCCAATCAGGTCTCTCACCTGGCGCGGCCCATCGCCCGTGTGCACCCAGGTATCGGCTGTCACGCAGGGGTTCAGCCCATAGCGCCACAGGCGATCCTGAAGTTCCTCTTCCCCTAGGGAGGGATCCCGTCCCTTTAGCCATTCTCGGGCCGTTCCTGCCTCATAGGCTTTGAGAAAGTCGGGTTTTAGGTCGGGTGGGATAAGGTCGCAATTGGCCCGTGCTACGGCTTCCCCGGCCCACTGGATGGCGCCCTCACCGGAGTAAAACTGCTTGCGCACGGCCTCAATACATTCTTCCCGCGTCGGCTTGCGGTGAAACACCCGCGTGTGGTTGGCCATGCGCAGGGCATCTCGCTCGGGGTCAATTCTCCAGTTGCCGTTTTCGTCCTGCTGCCACAAGTTGTCTTTGGCGGTGGATCCCAGCTCGTCGTCGGCAGCAAATTGGCGCATACCGGCACTGTTGTGGGTGAGATAGCCATTGCAGTAAAAGCAATGGGCCTCTTCGACTTCAATGTCGTAGGTTTGTATCCAGTCGTGGCTGCCTAAGCCCTTGAATGTCACAGGGATATCTAGATCCACCTCTGACTCAGCCAGGTAACGTTCATAGTTAGCTTCCACCGACCGAGCTCCTTGGAAACCCATGCCGCGCATCTCGGTGTAGCTGTACACTTCCCGCAGCATGGAACCCGGAATTGTGAAGCCATACATCTTCAGCCCCTGGGGCAACTTCCCTTTGGCTGAGTAGGGAGCCACCAAGGCGTTGTACCGATCCTTGAATGCCGGCAGGGTGAGACTGTATTTAACCTGCCAGTTCTCCTGATGGGGGCAGATAATTTTGAGTCGGCCTGCAATACCCAGGCTAGACAGAACAGCCGCCACTTGAAGGGCAAAGGAACGGTGAACGGTTGTTGCTAATTGGGGCGGGCGACTGCAGATCGACCCATCGCTGTCGATGAGGCCCGCCAGGTAAGCTGACCGTACCTCAACGGTGCCGCGCAGGATAAAGTCGGGAACTTGCAGGGGCTGCTTCGGTTTCTTGATGTGCCGCTGGAAATACTCCGCCAGCCGGATGGAGGAACACACGAACTTTGCGGTGTTCTCCCCTTGCAAGTAGCTGCAAGTGGCTGTCAGCCCAAACGCAGCTAGTCCCTGCTCCAGCTTGGCTTGGAGACGGGAAAGCAGCTCCGGATCCAGAGCATTCGCACTCCACTCTACCCGACCGTAGGGCTTGCCGTAGCGGTTGCGTCCCAGCGCAACATACCCATCCCCGTGGGTGAACCCAATCAACCAGGCCACTTCTGGAGTCAGGGGCGGGATGGTCAGGGGTTTTGCGGTATGACTTTGTTTTGGACGAGATCCCGTAAAGTCCTCAGGCAGATGGGTAATCGTGCCGGGGAGAACTTGGGTGTTGTGCAGCAGGCGGTCGCCCTCAGCCAATTCGTGGGTACTTTTCCATTCGATGTTCCCCTGAGCGTCTGCCAAAACCGCATGGCGATGGTTCAGGGTTGAGAAGAAAGGAATGGCGTTGGTCTCTATTTCGTAAACTTCTTGGATCCCTTGGTCAAACTTGTTGACCACCCGACGAAACCCAAGGGGGGTCTGAACCCAATCTCCTACCTGCACGTCCTTGATGGGCACCAAACCTTGTGAGGTGTGCACCAAGGCATTTTCAGGTAAGCACCGCCGAATGTTCCCCGCCACAACCGTCACCGCCGCCTCGTCAATGAGCAGGCAGCATTCCACGGAGTTCAACTGCCGCCCTACTGCCCTGTTGAGAATGGCGGCACAGCGCTCGTACAAGCCGGGCAGCTTAATGGGGTTGGCCACGCCCCCAAATCCCTTCAGCCTCTCGCCGGCAGGGCGGATATCGCTCAGATCTACCGTCACGTCCACCTGACCGCCAAAGCCGGGATCCGAGGCCAGCTCCAGCAGCGCTTGGTACGAATCCACCCAGCCGCGGCGACTGTCTCCCACCTGGATGTGCACCTGGGATCCCTGCCGGTGGATGCGGGTGTGTTCCTGCCGCTCTTCGGGAGGGGTGGCGCCGATGGATCCCTTGACGTGAACCTGAAGGCGGTTGAGGATGGGAGGCAAGCGGTTGATGAATTGGGGTTCCAGCACCGCTCCTGTGCCGCAGCCCATCATGGCCAAATCCATCATCAGGCCAAAAGCCTGCCAGTCCACCACGGTGGTGCTGGTGCAGTTGTAGGCGCCGGAGAAGTTTTCCGGCTTCTGGATCCAGTCGGTGCCCATCACCCACAAGGCTCGACCGGAGATCAACGCCTTCAACTGCCGCTGCAGACGTTCTACCAACTGCCGCTCCTGAGGGGTGAAGCGCCCCAACCGGGCAATATCGGCCAAGGTGCGATCGCAAACCTCGCTCCAAGTCTCGCGGCTGCCATCTGGGCGGCGACGGCTGTAGGTGCGGTAGAACACCGGGCTGGCCGCCGGGGCTGTGGCCGGAAACTCGCCTGGAGGCACGACTCCCATCGTCTGGGCGGGATCAAGTCCCTGCACTTCTTCGCTCTGTTCGCCTGAGTGGGACGAAGTCCACACCATAGCCACACCCCTCCTGCAAAGCTCCCCTGCTAAAGCTCGGTCGTTCCAACTTTTGAGTGCTGGTTGGCCCCGACGACCCAATGCCCAACCACGTTATCACAATCTTCGGGGGTCTGGTGTTGTAGGTAGTGTTGTGCTCCGAGGAGATCCTCAAGATCCTCTAGGGATAGGGCGGGGCCCGCTGTCTGCCGGGGGGAAGCCTCAAGGAAACGGAGGGCCCGGCAGAAGGGCTACACTGGAGGAGAGGGATCCCAAGTTAAGGGGCTGCTTGTCGTCTTCAACGGCACCTTCCTGGGCCTTCTCCCCAGTGAGAGCTGTGTAAGGAGTTGTATCGTCATGACCAGTCGCCTGCGCATCGGTAGCTTGTGGGGGATCCCCTTTTTCATCGACTACACCTGGTTCCCGGCGGCCCTCCTGCTGGTGCTCTCCTACGGGGTGTTGACGGCGATGGGGTTGTTTCTTTCTCTGCTGGCCCATGAGTTGGCCCACAGCTTGGTGGCCCGCGCCTATGGAGTACGGGTTAACTCGATAACCCTATTTATTTTTGGGGGTATGGCGGCGATTGAGCGGGAAGTTCCCCGCCCCCTTGGGGCTTTTTGCGTGGCGGTGGCAGGCCCTCTCCTCAGCTTGGGTCTGTTTGTGCTCTTCAGCATGGCCCGGGCTTGGGCTGTGCCGGAGTCGATGCTGGCCTCAACCCTTGCCAGCTTGGCTGCCATCAACCTGACGATTGCCCTGTTTAACCTGCTGCCGGGCTTGCCTCTGGATGGGGGGCAAATGCTCAAGGCGGCCATCTGGGGTTGGACAGGGGATCGGCAAAAGGGTATGCTGTGGGCGGCCCGAGCCGGCCAGGGGGTGGGCTGGGGTTTGGTGGGGCTAGGTCTGCTGGTGGTATTTTGGGGGAGCCTCAACGGCCTCTGGGTGGGGTTGATCGGCCTGTTTATTTTGAACACCGCCCGCCGCTACAGCCAGTACGCGCAACTGCAGCAGGTGCTGGCCCGCCTGAAAGCTGCAGATGTGATGACCCGCCAGTTTCGGGTTTTGGACGCGAACATGAGCCTGCGGGAGTTTGTGGATCGCTATCTGGTGCCTTCTTCTCTCAGGCCGGAAGCTCCAACTCAGCCAGCGGACGTTTATTTTGCTGAGGAAGATGGCCGTTATCGCGGGTTGGTCAGGCCAGAACTGCTCAACGACATCGAGCGCAGCCAGTGGGATCGCCTCACCCTCAAGGCTATTCTCAAGCCGATGGAGCAACTGCAGGGGGTACGAGAAGAGACCCCCATTCCCCAGGTGATTCAGATGATGCGCCAGGCGGAACCGCGCCGCATTTTGGTTTTCACGCCCACCGGTGCCATTGCCGGCTTGATCGATCGCGGGGATGTGGTGGCCATGGCTGCCCGGCAGTTGGGGGTGACGCTGCCCCAGGAGGTGGTGCAACGGGTTCGAGACAGCCAAGAGTGGCCCCCTGGATTTCAGGTGGAGGACAATCTGGCAAGCGAGGGATCCCCCAGTCTGGCTTGGCAGGGATCCCCGGATTTCCATCAAGAGCCTTAGTTGGGGAGATGGGTGGACAGGGGGCGGCCCAAGGCGCCTAGGTTCTTCCTCTTCCACAAAAGGTTCCCCAAAAGGGGCGGAGCGTTTTGCCTCCGCAAGCCGGGGAGAGAAGGCCGAGAAAAGTAGTCTCAGATACTATTTCCCGAAGCCCCTCTCCATCTACAATTAAGACTGTTCTCCATCAGTTAAGAATTTTGAACCGCTCTCCTCGTCTTTTGCCCGCCTACACCCACCGACTGAGCAACGGGTTAGGCGTTATCCTTCATCCCATCCCCATTGCCGATTCTGTAACCGTTGATGTCTGGGTACGGACAGGCGGACGCCATGAGCCGCCGGAGTGGCTGGGCCTATCCCATTTTTTGGAACACATGGTGTTTAAGGGCAGCGAGCGGCTGGCCCCTGGTGAGCTGGATTGGGCCGTGGAAGGACGGGGCGGAGTTACCAATGCTGCCACCGGCCAAGACTACACCCATTACTACATTACGGTGGCTGCTGCCGACCTGGCGGATACCCTGCCCTACTTGGCAGAGGTGGTTTTGCGGGCCGGGATCCCGGATCCAGAGTTTGAGCGGGAGCGGCAGGTGGTTCTGGAGGAAATTCGCCGCGCCGCCGACAACCCGGACTACACGGCCTATCAGCTTTTGATGCAGACCGCCTATGGGGAGCATCCCTATGGACGACCGGTGTTGGGCACACCGGAAAGCTTGATGCAACTGACCCCTGAGGTGATGCGCGCTTACCACCGCGCTTGGTATCGGCCTGAATCCATGACGGTGGTGGTGACGGGTGGCATCGATCCCGAGCGGGCGTTGGCCTTGGTGGAGGAGCAGTTTGGCAGCTCTGCTGCTGGGCCAGCACCGGCCAGCCCCCCCATCCCGCCCCAGCCTCGTCCCCAAGGGATCCTGCGCCGGGAGAGCGACCATGCCCGCTTGGAGCAAGCCCGCCTGAAGTTGGCCTGGCCTACTGTTGGCATTGACGATTGGCAGCAAGCCTGTGGCCTGGAGATGTTGGCTTCTCTGCTGGGAGATGGCCGTACTTCGCGGCTGGTGCATCTGCTGCGGGAACAGCGGGGCTGGGTGAGGGCCATTGGCTGTTCTTCGCTGGTGTTGAAGGAGGGGGGACTGTTTTGTATCGGCGCTCAGCTGGAGCCGAAGGATGTGGCGCGGGTGGAGGCGACGATCCTGCACGAGATTGAAAAGCTGCAGCAGGATGGCATTGGCCAAGCAGAGTTGGATCGCACCCGGCGTATGCTCATCCATGAGTTTCTGTTCTCCGCCGAGTCCCCCAGCCAATTGGCGGGCATCTATGGCTACTACGAGACGCTGGGCGGGGTGCAACGCATTCAAGAGTACCTGGAGCTGGTGCAATCCTTTACTCCGGCTCAGATCCGGGAGTTGGCTCAGCAGTACTTGTCTCCGGAGGCTTATGTAGTCACCGTTCTCAAGCCGACTGCCCTCGATCCAGCAATGGCCTCGGAGCTGCAACTGGCCTGTCGGTGAGCGCTGCCTCGACGCTCTGGACTCTTGACTTTCGGATTTTGGACGGGATCCCTTGCCTGCATGAACTCTGCTCTGCTTGCCACCCAACGTGGCCGTTTACAGCGCGTCCTTTTGGCCAATGGCATCACGCTGTTGCTGGGCCAGAACCCAACGGTGGAGATCTTGGCTGCCCACTGTTTTTTCCGCGGTGGCAGCCGGGCAGAGCAACCGCAACAGGCGGGGGTGAGCCACTTGATGGCGGCTGTCCTCACCAAAGGCACGCATCGGCGCAACTCCCAGGCCATTGCTGCTGGGGTGGAATCGCTGGGGGCCTCGCTATCGGTGGACAGCTCTGCCGACTCTTTCGAGGTGAGCCTGCGCTGTGTGGCTGCCGATTTCCCGGAGCTGCTGGATTTGCTGGCGGAGATATTACGGGATCCCAGTTTTCCTGAAGAGGAGGTGGCGCGAGAGCAGGGGTTGATGCTGCAAGCCATTCGCGCCCAGCAGGAACGGCCTTTCAGCCTGGCTTTCGATCAGGTGCGACAGGCCCTCTATGGGGATCATCCCTACGCCCTGCCGGGGTTGGGACGGCTGGAGACGGTGGGATCCCTGACCCGCGAGGATTTGGTGGCCTATCACGCGGCCTACTGTCGTCCCAATGGAATGGTGATGGTGGTGATCGGCCCAGAGCCGCCGGAGCAAATGGCTGCCCAGGTGGAAGCGGCTTTGGGGGACTGGGTTGTTCCCGGCCCCTCTCCAGAGGATCGGGATGTTCCCCTACCCCCTCTGAGGGATCCCCAACTGCTGAGGTTGCCCCAGCCCACTCAGCAGACGACGATCTTGATCGGGTTTCGCGGATCCCCTGCTGCTTCTGCGGATTATCCGGCCCTGAAGTTGCTGGCCACCTACTTGGGGAGCGGTCTGTCCAGCCGTCTGTTCGTGGAACTGCGGGAGCGCTGTGGCCTGGCCTATGAGGTCTCGGCTTTTTTTGCCACCCGTCGGGATCCCGCCCCTTTTGGGGTTTACATGGGCACTGCAGCAGAGAACACCCAGGTGGCTCTGGAACGCCTACAAGCAGAAATCCACCGTCTGCAGGCCAATCCCCTCGATCCGGCGGAGGTGGAAATGGCGCAGCGCAAACTTCTGGGCCAATACGCCCTCAGCAAACAAACCAATGCCCAGGTGGCCCAACTGGTGGGCTGGTACGAGATTTTGGGCTTGGGCATGGAGTTTGACCAGCAGTATTTGCAGAGGGTCAGGCAACTCACCCCAGAGCAGCTCCATCAAGCCGCAAAAACCTACCTGACCAACTCGGCCATTGCTCTGGTGGGGCCGGAAGCTGCCTTGGCAGAAGTTGAGCCGGTGTTTTATGGTCGTTTCGATTCAAACTAGGACACTGCACCCACACCTAAAACGTTGGTTGCGTCGTCGCGTCAGCGTTGCGGAGCAATAATGCATAATGCATTGTGCCAGAAGGCTTTTTTCAGTAGCCCAGGTGTCTCACCCTGACCTGAAGTGACCAGAACTTTGGATTGAGGTCATTATTATAAATAAATACTATTATAAAAATATTATTATGAGCCATTATGAGTCAATCTCAGGGTGTTAAAGAAAGCGACGGGGATCGTTTTTGATCTGAAGAGCAGACCTCTGAGAAAGCCGGAGTTTTTCCCTTCTTTATCTATCTATCCTGCTTGGTTTTTTGTGGTTGGTAGGCACAGTAGATCACCCGCAGGGGATACCCAGAAAGAGGAGTCTGCACCGCTCAGGCGGCTGGAAGAGCGGTTTTCCTTTGCGTTTTGCTCCTATCGGCGTCCCTTTCGGCGGCCCCTGCGTACCCACCACGGACTGTGGTCCGTGCGCGAAGGGATCCTGATCCGACTTACAGATCGGGAGACAGGCTGTCAAGGATATGGGGAAATTGCTCCCATCCCTTGGTTTGGCAGCGAGACCTTAGAGCAGGCTCTGGAGTTTTGTCGGCAGTTGCCCCCTCTTTTGTCGGAGGCGCATATTTTGGGGATCCCAGAAGCACTGCCGGCCTGCCGGTTTGGGTTGGAAGGCGCTTGGCTGGCCTGTCGGGATCCCGATTGGTTGAACAAGGATCTCTCTCTACTCTCTTTCTGTGAACTTTTGGGGGAGACCCTGCCGCCGGAATCTTACAAGGACTCCGTCCCACTCACGCGGTCGGTGTACAAGCTCAAGGTGGGGAGGGATCCCATGCAGCAGGAGTTGGAGAAGCTGGAGCAATGGCTGGAGCGGTTGCCGCCGGGATCCCGTCTGCGTTTGGATGCCAATGGGGGACTAGGGCTTGCGGAGGCCCACCGGTGGCTGATGGTTTGTGATCGGCTTAACCAGGACTCGCCGGTCAAGATTGAGTTTTTGGAGCAGCCTCTGCCGCCGGATCAGCACGCCCATTTGGTGGAGCTCAGCCGCCAGTACCAGACCCCCATTGCTTTGGATGAATCGGTGGCCTGCTTGGAACAGTTGCAAGCCGTCCATCGCTCAGGATGGACAGGGATCCTGGTGGTGAAGCCATCTTTGGTGGGCTCCTGCATCGCGCTGCGGGAGTATCTCAGCCGCCATCCCGGCCTGGATCTGGTCTTTTCTTCGGCGCTGGAGACTGCCATCGGCGCTTGGCATGGACTGGCCTGGGCGGGATCCCTGCAGGAGAAGACGGCTTGCCCCAGAGCTGTGGGGTGGGGGGTAGGGGGGGTCTTTCCAGAAGGGGATCCCGTTCAGCTCCAAATGGCCTCACCGGAGGAGCGGCTTGCTCTGATGCAGGCAGTGTGGGAGCGCTGGAGCCGACTCTAAACGGCAGCGGCTTGCTTGGCATTTTCCTGCCGCAAGTAGGCTTGAATAAAGTGCATCAGCTCGCTCGGCTCACCGTTCATAAAGGCCTCGACATTGTAGGTTTCGGCGTTGGTGCGGTGATCCTTGATCAACTTGTAAGGATCGAAGGTGTAGGTGCGAATACGCCCCCCAAAGCCCTGAGTCACTATCTCGCCGCGAATCTCGGCCAGCTTTTGTCTGCGTTTTTCTTCTTCCATCTCGATCAGCTTGGCCTTCAAGATCTGGATGGCCCGCTCTTTGTTTTGCAGTTGGGAGCGCTCTTCGGTACAGCGCACAGCAATGCCGGTGGGCTTGTGGATCACCCGCACTGCTGTTTCCACTTTGTTCACGTTTTGGCCACCTGCTCCACCCGAGCGGGAGGTCTCGAACTCCAGATCTTCCATCTTCAGCTCATACTCGCTTTCCTCTTCCAGGATCGGCATCACCTCTACGCCGGCGAAGCTGGTTTGCCGTTTGCCGTTGGCGTTGAAGGGGCTGATGCGCTCCATCCGGTGGTTACCCTTCTCGGCAGAGAGATAACCATAGGCGTAGGGGCCTTCGATCAGCAGGGTGGCGGACTTGATGCCGGCTTCGGCACCTTCGGAGTATTCCGAGAGGCTGACCTTGTAGCCCTGGTTTTCGGCCCAGCGGGTGTACATTTTCAGGAGCATTTCCGCCCAGTCCTGGGCGTCGGTTCCCCCTGCGCCGGCGGTGATGGTGAGGATGGCACCGTTTTTGTCGTAGGGGCCGGAGAGCAGTTGCTGTAGCTCCCACTGGCCCAACTCCCGCTCCACCACTGCCAGGGATCCCGCTGTCTCGGCTAAGAGTTCTGGATCGGGCTCTTCTTGGAGCAGCTCAAGGGCGCTGACGGCATCTTCTAGGCGATCCTTCCAGCGATGCACCTGATCCCAGGAGGCTTTGAGGCTGTTGAGCTGCTGCATGTGGCGGCGGGCTGCCTCTACATCATTCCAAAACTGGGGCTGGGAGGCTTCCTGCTCTAGGATGGCGATCTGTTGCTCCAGGTGAGGCAGGTCAAAGATAGTCCTGAGCGTTGCTCAGGCGCAAGGTGAGCGATTCTAGGGTGCGTCTTAGATCGGCAAGTTCCATAGAGAACATCAAACCATCTGCACATCGGATCCCATCCTATCCTGTGGGCCAGCAACTCAATCAAGGGATATAGCCCTTCTGCGGGCTTGCCGGAACACTGTTGCCGTGCAGCGCCGGTGAACCGGGTTCCTAGGAGTCCTTTCGGGGTAGAGCGTTTGGCTGTTGATCCCGCGCAGGCGGCTGGCGAAAGGGCTACGGGATCGACGGGTCGGCTTTGGTCGATTGCGTCAGCGGGACAGAACCCTTTGGCTTCTGCCGGAAGATCCCTGTTGAGGTGGCTCAAGCCTGTAGCAGAATGGAAAACCTGGTTTCGGAGGCTGCGATGCTAAAGGTCTTTTCCTTGCTTTCCGGGCTGGTTTTGGCGGGAGGAGTGGCTGCTTTGGCCATCACCAATCCCACCTTAGAAGAGTACAGAACCCATGCAGGGCAACAACTGGCCGCCTACGCTGCGCGAGAATACTGCGCTCAGATCCCGTCTTTCTTGGTCACTTTGATTGAGGAATGTCATGCCCTTGTCCGAGAGCTTCAGCCCGAACTGGAAGCTTTGTTCATGCGCCAAACCCGCCGGCAGAATTTTATCCTCTTCAGCCTCTATACCACCGATTTGTCGTTGCTCAACTTTGGCCCGCTGGGGATTTCCTTGCCCACCTACCACTTTGAAACCCTTGCCGTGGCTGGGCAATTTTATACTTATGAGATTCGAGAGGGGAAAGCTGCCCCCTAGCCACCATGGCAACCTCAGGCTCTCAGGATCCAGAAGAATCTCAAAAGGGAGGCTAGATTTGGGCTCGTTCCAACAGGGTTTGCAGCTCTTCCAGGGCCAACTGGGCCGACTGGGCCTGCTGGTAAAGGGATTGCACTACCTCAGCGCTGCTCTGGGCCGATTGCAGTGTGGATTGGCTCTGGCGCTGGATGCGATCTGCCAAGCTGCGAATGCGGTTGCTGGCTTCAGTGGTTCGCCCGGCCAATTTGCGGATCTCCTGGGCAATGGCTCCAAAGCCACCGGCACCACCGCTGCGGTTGGCCTCTACAGCCGCGTTAAAGGAGAGCAGGCGAATGTATCCTGCCACCTCCACGATCAAATCCACGATGGTGTTGATCTCCTTGAGTTCGCGGGATAGCTCCTGGTTGTTGTCGGCAATTTCCTGGAAGAGGGTGCGCACCGCTTCTACCCCAGCAAAGGTGGCGGCAAAGGTGGATTTGCCCTTCTCCGAGAGGATCGAGCTAATCTCGATGATGCGGGCGTTGAGGCGAGCCAGCTCCTCAGAGCGCTGTTGGGCCCGCCGGCGTTCCATATCTAGGGCCAGGTTTTGGCTGAGGATCTCGGCTTTCTGCCGCTCCAGATCCCGAGCATACTGGAGGCTGCGGTTTTTTTCCTGCTCCAGCTCTGCCAAGATCCTTTTCATCTCTTCCTGCTGCTCCTGTAGCTTGCGCTGGGTGGCCAGATGCACCTGGGCCTGGGCCACCAACAACACCGGCACATCGAGAAGGCGGTAGTCCTGGGATCCCAGTTGAACCACCACGGGGTCATAGATGGTCTCTTCGGGCCGTTGGAAGGCCCGGTCGGCTGCTTGGATGACATCGCAGTCGCCGGGGAGCAAGAGAAAATCCCGGCTATGGAACTCTACCATGGAGCTGATGGGACGCTTCAAAAACACATCCAGGCCGTAGGGCTTGCTAAGCATCCACTCCAGAATGGCGCGGCGGGTCAACATTCCCCGCACCTGTGACCGCTCGTCCAGCACGATGACTCCTGAAAGGCTGCTGTCATCTTCTAGGCGGCGCACCACGTTCTCACAAGGGGTGGACTCGCTCACCTGAAACTCCACCAAGGCCAAATCGCGCAGCTTGGTGTTGATCGATAGGGTAGGAGTGGGTGGATTTGTCAGGGTAGCCATCACAGGGATCCTTGGCACACGTTGGGTACAGATGGGTTGGATGCTAATGTGTAGAGCAACACAAAAAGTCGGCCCTAAATCGGCCTTTGATGGGGTGATTCCTGCAGAAAATCGACTACCTTCAGTTTGCCCTGGGATCCCACCTTTTGCCCATAAGATTCTGCGGGATTGTACGGAAAGGATGGCCTGGGATCCCTTCTTTGCAGTTTGCGGGGATGGATCCCTTTGGAGCTGAATGTTCTGGGTTGGTATCTTGGATCCCTGATTGATCTGGAGCTGGATTTAGCGGGTTTCTGGATAGCGGTGGTAGATTTCCAGAATTTCGCTGCGTCCTCGGTTAAAGGCGGCCACCACTTGCGGGTCGAAATGGCTGCCGCTGTTGTCTTCTACAAACTGAAAGACCTCATTCAAAGCCCAGGCTTCTTTGTAGGGGCGACGGCTGGCCAAGGCATCGAAGACATCGGCTAAGGCCACAATCCGCCCTTCTAGAGGGATCCCTTCTCCTTTGAGGCCGCGCGGATACCCACTGCCGTCGAACTTCTCGTGGTGGGTAAGGGCGATGATGGCGCTCTTTTGCATCAGCTCGGAGTCGGACTTGCTGAGAATTTCGTAGCCGATCTCAGGGTGACGGTTCATGATCTGCCGTTCTTCTGGGGTCAGACGCCCCGGCTTTTGCAAGATGGCATCCGGGATCCCGATTTTGCCCACATCGTGCATGGGACTGGCGTAGAAGATCAGCTCTTGCTCATGGCTGGATAGGCCCAAGTGCTTGGCGATGATGCGAGAGTAGTTGCTCATCCGCTTCAGGTGAAAGGAGGTATCTTGATCCCGGTATTCTGCGGCCACAGACAGACAGAAGATGGTCTCGAAGTGGGCAGATTTGAGCTCTTCCCGCAATTGGACGTTTTGATAGGCAACCGCCGCCTGGGAGGCTAGGGCTTCTGCCACGCTGACTTCCAGCTCAGAAAAAGGTTGGCTCCACTCAGCCACCTGGTCAGGAGCTAGGGGGGTGGGGTGATCCGGCTTTAGGCGGTTCAACAGTTGCAGGGCGCCAAGGATCTTGCCTGAGGGATCCCGCATCGGCACGGTGAGCAAGGAGCGGGTGCGATAGCCGGTTTGCCGATCCACCTGTGGGTTAAAGGCATAGGGCCGGTCGGCGGGCAGGCGGTAGACATCCGGCAAATTCAAGCTTTCCCCGGTGAGCACCACATAGCCCACAATGCTGGAAGGGCTGAGGGGCAGGCGCAGATCCCGCAGCTCCTCATGGCGGTTGACCACGAAAAACCGCAATTCTTCTCCCTCTCGGACAAAAAGGCTGGCCCCATCACAGTGGGTCAGTTCTCGGGCTTGAGCAACAATCAACTCCAGCAGCCGCAGCAGATCCGTTTCTGAGGAGAGGGCAATCCCCACCTGAATCAGACGCTGGCTGAGGCGTAAGGCATCCAAGGCCTCGAATTCGGTTGTGCTGGGGTGAAGACCGAAGGGGGTGGGCAGGCTCATAGCAGGTTTGGTCAGAAGCGTTCACAATGAGCGTTGACAATAAACAATGGCAGAGTCATTCGCCCCCAAGAGTTCTCCTGCCGCCGGCTGGGTATCCGAACCTCCGGGGCGACCAGCAGCCCAAAAACACGCCAACACCACTCAAAGCAGCGATGCCTTACTTTAGCTCGAGGAGGCGAGAAACGTTGTGACCCAGGTCAAGCCCAAGGGAACCGATGAGATTTCCCTGCAGCTCGTTGTGGGCCTGGGCAATCCCGGCCCTCAATACGCCAATACCCGCCACAATTGCGGCTTTATGGTGGTGGATCGGCTGGCGCAGCGCTGGGGGATCCCGTTGGTTTTGGAGAAGCGATTCCAAGGTAGCTACGGAGAAGGGTTTGCCCTGGGAGGAAAGCGACGCTTGCTCAAGCCGGAAACCTACATGAACCGTTCCGGCCAATCGGTGCGGGCGGTGCTGGATTGGTACAAGTTAGATCTCGCCTCTGTGCTGGTGGTGTACGACGATATGGATCTGCCGCTGGGTCGTCTGCGCCTGCGGGGATCCGGTTCTGCCGGTGGGCACAACGGCATGAAGTCCATCATTCAGCACTTGGGGAGCGAGGCGTTTCCACGGCTGCGTTTGGGGGTGGGCAAACCCAAGGGCAGCCAAGATGTGGTCGGGCATGTGTTGGGTGGATTCGCCCCTGCAGAACAAGAGGTGCTGGAGCGGGTGTTGAATATGGCGGTAGAGGCCGTGGAGTGCTGCTGGCAAGAGGGACTGATGACGGCCATGAACCGCTTTAATCCTCTGGATCTGTCTGGGCCATCGTCCGATTTGGATGGATCCAACCCTGCACCGGGCCAAGGCGAGGCTTCCTCCTGAGGAGCAGCTTGTCCTGGATTGCCGGTTCTGAGGGGTTTTCCAGGAGAGGAAGTGGTAAGGGCTTCGTCCTGCTCATGGGAACGTCTGTGGAGACAATACTCCAGATAAGTATCAATTATCTGGAGTATAAGAGTGCCTACCTGGGCGTTGCCAACAGTTCCCAAGGGAGGTTAGCTTCTGTAACAGTCTTCCAGCAGAAGGGCGAAAGGAATGGGAACGGCAACGTTCCCACCAGGGCCGGCCCGAGACAAAAAGCTGTTCATCATTTGAGGGTGAGATCTTGCTGTTGAACAACCTAGATTCAGTGTTGCTTGCTGTTGAAGCCGCTGCCCCCCTTGAACCGGAAGGGGCTGCCAATCTTTTACCCCTGATCTTGGCGGCGGTGCTGATGGCTCTGGTGGTCATCTATCTGGCCAGCCGTATTGCCGGAGAAATCGCCGTTCGCCTCGGCTTTCCGCCGGTGCTGGGAGAATTGCTGGGGGGCGTTACGGTGGGAACCTCCGCTCTGGGGTTGCTTGTCTTCCCGGAAGGACAAGTTTCCGGCCAAGAGCTGCACACCTTGGCTCAATCCTCAGCACTGATGCAATTTCTGCAAGCCACTGCCGGACTCGACGAGGGATCCCTGGTACAGGTGTTCTCCTCCCAAAGCCAGATCATCGACATCCTCTCCGAGATCGGGGTGATCGTCCTTTTGTTTGAAATCGGCCTCGAGTCGGATCTGGCCGAGCTGTTGCGGGTCGGCCCTCAAGCCGCAGCCGTAGCCGTCATCGGGGTCGCTGTGCCTTTCCTGGCCGGAACCCTGGGCTTGCTCTACCTGTTTCATGTGCCCGTTATCCCCGCCATATTTGCCGGCGCTGCCCTCACAGCAACCAGCATCGGCATCACCGCCCGCGTCTTGGCCGAGCTGCAAAAACTCACCTCCCCAGAGGGGCAAGTGATCATTGGTGCCGCCGTCTTGGATGACGTGTTGGGCATCATCATCTTGGCCGTGGTGGCGGGCTTGGCCAAAAACGGAGAAGTCAACCTTTCCGATATCGGCATCATCATCCTCAGTGCCATCCTCTTCTTGGTCGGCTCTATTGTTCTGGGGCGCCTTCTCAGCTCCTACTTTGTGGCCCTTCTCAACAGCCTGAAGACCCGAGGTAACCCCCTTCTGCCCGCCCTTGTGCTGGCCTTTCTGCTGGCTTATGTGGGGCAAATCATTCATCTAGAAGCGATTTTGGGCGCTTTTGCCGCTGGCCTGATCTTGGCCGAAACCGAGAAACGGCAAGAGCTGGAAGAACAGATCAAGCCCATTTCCGACCTATTGGTGCCCATCTTCTTCGTCTGCGTCGGGGCCAAAACCAACCTTGCCGTACTCAACCCCACCCTCCCCGTCAACCGAGAGGGGCTGATCATTGCCGTCTTCTTGATCGGAGTTGCCATTGTGGGCAAGCTAGCAGCGGGCTTGGGGGCCTTTGGCAAGCCGGGCATCAACCGCTACGCCATCGGAGTGGGCATGATTCCCCGGGGTGAGGTGGGCCTGGTGTTTGCCGGTGTGGGGGCCGCCAGTGGGGTTCTCTCCGATGCCCTCGATGTCAGCATTATCGTCATGGTGATTGCCACCACCTTTGTCGCTCCCCTCTGGCTGCGGGGAGTGTTGATTGGGGAAGCCAACTCCCCCTCCCTCCTGGACTTGCAGGCAGAAGCGTCAGAGCAAGAGCGCAAAGGCGGCGCCGACGAGACCGCGTCATCGCTCCCAGACTCAGAACGGGTGGGCATTCCTGAGGGCTAAATTATCTCAGCTTTCCCCTCAAACGCCCCCAGAGCGTCTGCAACAGCAGCCGCAGCGGATTGCGGCGTTGAGGCTTCACGTCAATTCTCTCCGTCGTCTCCTCTTGGGGCAAAATTGCCTGCATCGAGGGCGGATCAAACCGCTGCATGGTTGTGGAGCGTCGATCCACCACCTCCGCCTTCACGCTGCGAAAGCTTACAGACTGGAGATACTGCTGAAAATCTTCGTCTGACAACTGGCGAATGCAGTACTGCATCCGCACCCGATCCCCCAACAGGATCTGATCCCCATCCTTGAGATCCCAGCTCAGACATCTCTGCCCATTCACCGAAATGCCGTTGGTGCTGCGCTTGCCCTCGATATTGCCGTCCAACAGCCGGTAGGTATATTGGCCATCTTTGTGGGGTAGCCGCAGCAGCAGCGCGTGTTGCCGAGAAACTGCCGCCGAATGAATGACAATCGCATTGCTGGGATCCCTGCCAATCGAATAGGTGGCAGCGCTGAGGGCCACAGCCCGCCGTCCCTGCTCATCATCGATCACCAACACATGCCAGAGTTGGGACTGGGAAGACTTTATGTCAGTAGCCATTGTCTGGGGCCTTGAGCTGGAGCTGGATTGACCGTCGAAGTCGCAGTGCAGGCCCCTTTCGTGTTAGCGGGCTGGAAGCCACACCTCAGCCCATTGCCCAACCCTCGGTGAACCGCTGTGGGGAGAAGGTCAACAAGGGGAGACTCGGCAAGAGAGGGGCTTTCCCTCATAATAGTAGGGCAGAGTTTCTGCCAAGAAAGAAGAAAAAAGGATAGCCGAACAGTGAACACGACTCCAGCCCCAACCCTCCTCGAAGCCCTTCCCCCGATCCACCCCGGCGTTGCCGTCCGGGTCATCAACCCCAACGACACCTACTACTGCTTCGAGGGACAGGTACAGCGAGTTACCGACGACCATGCCGCTGTCCTCTTTGAAGGCGGCAACTGGGATAAATTGGTCACCTTCCGCCTCACAGAATTGGAAGTGGTGGACAAATCTCGCCCCTAGCCCTGCTCTTCCCTGTCCCTCTTGGAACTTCCCCATGCGCAGCCATTGGCAGGAACCTTTCCTCTGGATCCATGCCGCTGGGATCCTCATCCTCCCCTTCTGGGTAGGGCTGACCCTGATCGGGCTGGCCACAGGGGATCCCCTCCTGCCGGTGGGGGTAGAGCAGGCCTGGGTGGCCGTGGTGGGCATTGGGCTGGTCTTTGCCCTGCAGTGGCGCAAGCCATTGGATATCTTCAGCCTGTGGGTGGCCTCTGTCCCCCCGGAAGAACTTACCCCCGACCAGCGCCGCATCTTGGCCGCCTTCCTCAGCCCCGAACACAAGATCTTGACGCTGTTGGCGGCAATCCTGATGCTGGAAGTCGGTGAGCGCCTCTACGACTTTGCCCCCCTCTTTGCCCCGCTCACCCCTGGCAACGGCACCCGCCTGGCCGGCCTGGCCATAGCCGCCTTCGGGTTTTGGGGATCCAACCTGTTCTTGCAGATCCCCATTGCAACGATACGGGTACTCCTCCTCAGCGAGCCGGAGCTGGCTCAAATGGATCCCGTCCCCGTCGAAGAGATCGAAAGCCGCTTCTCCGTCATCGGCGATCGCCGCAGCCCACTCCTGCAACGGCTGTTGCGCCGCATCTCCGGCCAAGATTCAGAAGGCACCTCGAAAGACCAAAAAGACAAGGTTAAAAACAGAGCGGCAGAAAACCCCCAGCTCGAATCCGAGAAACGGGATCCCTCTGGGGAAGTTGCCATGCCGGCCCCTGAAACTCCCCCCGATCCCACCTAAGGCAAGCTTCCGCAAAAGCTGTAGCTCAATGTTAGATTGGAAGCAATCCAAGCCCTGTGAAATCCAACCATCGGCATTCCCCTGATCTTCGAGGCTACCGCACCGGCAATGGCGAGCAACTTTTCTTTCCGCTTCAAGCAATTTACCCAACGCCTCAGAGAAACCACCCAACTTCCCCAGTTTTTCACCGATCAAGCCACCAGTGAAACCCAAAACCTCGCTCGGGAGTTGGCTTTGGTTGGGGAATACGCCACTCAGCTTAGCCAAGTGGTGATGGAGGTGGACTTTCTCAACCAGCTCTACACCCGTCTTTTGAACGAGCGGGAAGTGTTGCAGCAGGAAAAAGATCACTTGGAAGCGCGGGTCTTTGAGTTGCAACAGGAACGCAACGAGACGGAGCCCCAGGTGATGTATTTGCGAGAGCAGCTCAGCCAGGCTAGCTTTCAACTGGAACAAACCCAAAACCGCGAACGCAGCCTCAGCGAGCGAGAACGACAGTTGTCGGAAATCGTAGCCCAACTGGAGCGCCGGCGGGCTGTACTCAATCAAGCTATCGAAAACCTCACCAACCAAGAGGCCGATTACACCGTTCGCACCAAAGAACTGGAGGCGGTCGTCCGGGAAAACGAAAAGAAAGCCAAGCAGTACCTGGAAGCTGCCAACCACTACCGCGCCTACCTGGAAGAGCTCAATGCTCAAGTGCAAGAAACGCAAGCCAAGCTGAGAAGCCTTGGTGTCGAGCCCAAGCCCGCCGACCTGCCTCGACTTGAGGATCTGGAAAAACCCACCCCCATCCCAACGCCACCCCCTGCCTACACGCCTCCTCTCCCCCAACAGCCCCCCCCATCCCAGCAGAGTGGCTATTGGTCAGATAGTCCCTTCGACGACGACCCCTGGGGATAGACCGTCCTGCCAGGATCTATAAGCCAGCTTTGCGACAAAGCTCAGTCCTCTCTGCCCGAACTGGCCTTGGGGATGCCTGGGCGCTCACGTACCCTGGAAGAAACCTGTTGCAAGGGATCCGCAAGAAGATCCCCAGAATCAGTACGAGGATCCCGATCCTCGACATTCAATCCTTTCCTGCCCGGCCAAACCTATGGAACCGACCCTGCCGGATTTACAGGCCCTCAGCCAATGGGATCGACAGTTCTGCCAGTTTGCTGCCCAGCAGCAGCTCCTCAAGCCCAAACAACTGGCTTTGGCCCTGAAGATCCAACGGCAGCAGCACGGCCCTCTAGCCTTGATCCTCTGGCAGTTGGGCTTTGTGGGCCTGCAACACCTGGCTCAGTTCTGGGAAAAAATGCCCAGCGAAGCCGAGTCCGAACTGCTCGAGGACAGGGCCCTCGGTGGATGAAAGGTGCCCCCTTCCCCCACTCGCTTTTCCGCCAGAAGAGAAGAAGCAAGCAGATCCCTCTTGCTACCCAACGCTGTCGCCACCAGGCAGCACCTCTTTGGGATCCTCCGGCGGCGGCAAATGCGCCAGATCCACAGGCGAAGGGGATCCCCCCAAAATCTGCGCCTGGATCCCTTTGATCACCAGGTAGAGCACCGGCACAATCAGCAAGCTGAGCACCGTTGAAACGAGCATACCGCCGATCACCGCCGTGCCCAGCGACTGACGGCTGGCTGCCCCTGCGCCCGTGGCCGCTGCCAGAGGGAAAATACCCAGGATAGTGCTCAGGGCGGTCATCAGAATGGCGCGGAAGCGCGTCTCGGCTGCTTGGGTGGCAGCTTTGAGCAGTGGGATCCCTTGGGCAACCAACTGGTTGGCAAACTCCACAATCAAGATAGAGTTTTTGCTGGCCAGCCCGATCAACATCACCAACCCGACTTGGCAGAAGACGTCGTTGGTCAAGCCCCGCAGCAGTTGCGCCAAAAGAGCCCCAAGAACCGCCAGCGGCACCGCCAACAAAATGATCAAGGGATCCACATAGCTCTCAAATTGCGCCGCCAGCACCAGGAAGACGAACACCGAGCCCAAAGCAAAGATCAGCGGCGCCTGTCCTCCCGACTCGATTTCTTCCAGCGACAGGCCCGACCACTCGAAGCCAAACCCCTGGGGCAGCAACTGGGCGGCCAGCGTTTCCATTGCCCGAATCGCTTGCCCTGAGCTGAAGCCCGGCAGGGGGCTACCTTGAATTTCGGCAGAACGGAAAAGGTTGAAGTGGTTAATGATGGCCGGGCCGGTGGTCTCCTCCACCTGCACCAAAGTGCTCAGCGGAACCAATTGCCCCTGGCCCCCGCGCACGTAGAACTGGCCGATGCTCTCTGGGTTGGCCCGGAAGATCTGATCTGCCTGCACGTAGACCCGGTAATTGCGGTTGAACAGGTCGAAATCATTGACGTAGGTGCCCCCCAACAGCGTTTGCAGCGTGCCGAAGACATCCGACAGAGGGATCCCCAGCAACTGGGCCATCTCCCGATCCACCTGTACTTCTAGCTGCGGCGAATTGGCGTTGAAGGTGGGCGGGTTAATCCGCAAGCCCAAGGGGGGTTGGCCCGGCGGGGGCGGCGAGTTGCCCACAAAAAACAGGGTGTTGGCCGTCTGCTCCAAGAGGTTGAAATCGTTCACCCCCCGATCCTGAAGCTGGAAAGTAAACCCGCCCGCAACCCCCAAATTGGGAATGGCCGGCGGCAGGATCGGGATCACCAATGCGCGGCTGATCCCGCCCAAAAAAGGCCCAAATAGCCGGTTGACAATCGCTTGCGCCGATTGCTCCGGTTGCCGCCGCTCTTCCCAGGGCTTGAGGGTGGCAAAGATCAGCCCATTCCCCGGCGAGGGCCCGGTAAAGCTGAACCCCCCCACGATCACCCGATTTTCGATCTCAGGGATCCCCTCCAAAATAGCGGCGGCCTGCCGGATCACCCTGTCGGTATAGTTGAGGGAAACCCCCGGCGGCCCCTGGACAATGGTGATGAAAAAGCCCTGATCCTCATCCGGCACAAACCCCGTCGGCACAACCTGGAACAGCCAGTAGGTGAGGCCCAAACAGGCGACAAATCCAGCCACCACCAGCAGCCGCAGCCTCACCACCAGCTCCAGCAGGCGGCAGTAGGCCGCTCGGATCCCTTCCACGGCGCGGTCAAACCAGCGCAGCAGCCAAAACATCTGCTCTGAGCGGGGGCGAATTAGCAGTGCCGACAACGCCGGGGCCAAAGTAATGGCATTGAACGTGGACAGAGAGACCGCCACCGCAATGGTGACGGCAAACTGCTGATAGATGCGACCGCTGGTGCCGGGAAAAAAGGCAATCGGCAGGAATAACCCCAACAGCACCAACGTAGTGGCAATCACCGCCCCCAACACCTCATTCATCCCCGCCGAGGCCCCCTGCAGAGGCCGCATGCCGCGATCACGGATATAGCGGGAGATATTTTCCACCACCACGATGGTATCGTCCACCACCAGACCGGTGGCCAGAGTCAGGCCAAACATGGTCAGAGTGTTGATGGAAAAGCCAAACAGGCGCACAAAAGCAAAAGTACCCAGCAGCGCTACCGGGATGGTGATGGTGGGAATGAGGGTGATGCGCCAATCCTGCAAAAAGATAAACAGCACCAACACCACCAGGCCAATCGCCTGCAACAGAGTGAAAATCACCTCCTGCACCGACTCGGTAATGAACAGGGTGGCATCGAAGGGGATCTCGTAGATCAAGCCGGGCGGAAAGTTGCGGGAGAGCTCCTCCAACGTCTGCTCCACCTGCCGCGAGACCTCCAAGGCATTCGCATCCGGCTGCTTGGTAATGGCGATCCCCACCGCCTCCTGTCCCCCGATGCGGAAGAACGTATCATAGCTTTGCGCTCCCAGCTCCACCCGACCCACATCGGCAATGCGTACCAAACTGCCATCGGGGTTGGCCCTGAGGACAATCTGGGCGAACTCCTCCGGCTGTGAGAGCCGCCCCGTTGCCTGGACGCTGATCTGAAACTCCTGATCCGGCGGGCTGGGCTGGCTGCCAATTTGGCCGGCAGGCACCTGGATATTCTGCTGGCGCACCGCGTTCACCACATCCAGAGCTGTCAGACCATAGCTGGCCAGCCGCGTCGGATCCAGCCAGATGCGCATGGCATAGGTGCGCTCTCCAAAGATGATGACATCGCTCACGCCCCGGATGCGCCGCAAAGCATCCCGCACAAACAGCTCTGCGTAGTTGCTCAAAAACAGCTCATCATATTCCCCTGCCTGCGAACGCAGCGCCACCACCTGCACGAAAGCACTGTCGCCGGCCTTTTCCACGCTGATGCCGTTTTGGATCACCTCTGCCGGCAGCCGCGCCTGAACTCGGGCAACTCGGTTCTGCACATCCACAGCCGCTATGTCCAGATCCCGATCGGGGCTGAAGGTGACCGTGATTTGGCTGGTACCGTTGCTGCTGCTCACCGAAGAGAGGTAGCGTATGCCCTCGACGCCGTTGATCTCCTGCTCCAGCACGTTGGTCACCGTCGTCTCCACCGTCTCGGCATTGGCCCCAGGGTAAACGGCTGTCACAGTTACGGCTGGCGGCGCCACCTGAGGGTAGTAGTCCACCGGCAGTAGGGGAATGCTCACCGCCCCCA
This sequence comes from Thermostichus sp. MS-CIW-25, assembly GCF_054060015.1. NCBI lineage: Bacteria > Bacillati > Cyanobacteriota > Cyanophyceae > Thermostichales > Thermostichaceae > Thermostichus > Thermostichus sp. MS-CIW-25. The sequence continues at coordinate 11,168 of NZ_JBSSCS010000019.1, read as the reverse complement.
CCAGCACAATGATGATGGAGCAGACGGTAGCGAAAACAGGACGGCGAATGAAAAAGTCAACGAACATAAGTCTAAGGATCCGCTGCGATGAGATACCGGTTGAGCTGGTCGCCCTTCAAGTTGAAGCTTGGATGACTGGGCCAAAACTGGGGCAAATAAGAATTGCTGAGAATGCACAGCCTCTTCTAGGGCGGGGATCCCCCCTCTCCACCTTGTTGCTGCCCCCTCTGCTGAAGGATCACCTCATCAATAATCGGTGCGCCATCGCGGATTTTTTGCAGGCCAGTGAGCACAATTGGCTCATTGGCCTCTAGGCCCTCCAGCACCTCATAGCTGTTCCCGTGGATGGATCCCAGCCGTACCGGCCTTTGCACCGCCACCGCCCCCGGGGGCATGCCCTCTGCTGGCGGCTCCGTCGTTTGCACTGTGTAGACAAAGGTTTGCGCTCCCAAGCGGGCCACCGCTGTCACCGGAATCAGCAAGGCCGGTCGCTCCTCCCAGATGACACGAGCCCGCACAAACTGCGCCGAGCGCAACTGCCCGGCTGGATTCTCCAGAAGGGCCTTGGCCAAAACCGACTGCGTGCTGGCTTCCGCCTCGGGAGCAATAAAGGAGATCTGGCTGGTGCCGATCACCTCGCCGCGGCTGTCCAGGAGCTGCACTGGGGTGCCGATGCGCAGTTGCGGGGCCCGCTGCAGGGGGATATTGAGGTTGATCTCCAGTGCCTGGTTTTGGGTCAGGGTAGTCAAAACCGTTTGCGGTGTCACGTAGTCTCCCTGCCTCACCAAAACATCCCCCACAATGCCCGCAAAGGGAGCCGTGACCTGGAAAAACTGCAATTGCACCTGCTGCCGCTCCGCCTCTGCCTGGGCCCGCTGCACCTCTCGCTCTGCCCGCAAAATCGCTGCCTCCTGGGCGCGGATCTGCTCCTGTTGCGCTGCCAAAGCCGCCTCCGCCTGGCGCAGATCGCGGCTGGACTGATCCACCTGCAACTGGCTGATGGCCCCCTCCGCCAATAGGCGCAGGTTACGTTCGTGCAGATCCCGGGCAAACTCCGCCGCTGCCTCTAGGCGCATCCGATCCGCCCGCAACTGGCTGAGCAGAGCACGGCTGCTCTCCAGGTTGGCTTGGGCCGCGGCAATCCCCGCCGTTTGGCCGGCCACCGCCGCCTGTTGCTGACGGCTGTCGATCTCAAACAGAGGTGCCCCAGCAGCCACCTGGGATCCCAACTGCACCAACACCCGAGTCACCTGTCCGCTCACCTGGGGCCGGATGCTGGCCACCTGCTGGGATCCGAGGCTGGCGATAAATTCCGACGCCTCCTCAATCATCCGTTCTTCCACCACTCCTATTCCCACTGGCGTGGGGGGTTGGCCGTCCCCCTCCATCTCCTGGGGCGGCCTTCCAGCTCGGCAGGCAGTTAACAGCAAAGAAAGACACAGCAGCGGCAAGGCCGTTCGCGCTCGCATCGTCAAGTTGCTCCCACAATAGGCATAGGGACAGGTAGGTGGACAAAGGGATCCCACCCCTGCACTTGCTTAACCAACCAAGGTAATGAACGAGAGCCTCCCCAAACCTGTGCAAAAGCGCTTGAAATCTTCCCAGTCCGGAACTAAGGTGTATGCTTAACAAAAACTTTCGCCGCGCTTCGCCCCACCCCAATGAGACTTCGTCCTGCTAACGCGATAAGGATACCCTTTGAGGGCACGCCACTCCTGGCTAGACTGTTCCCAGATCAGCAGGAAAGGAGTTCAGGCTTCCACCCCCTGCCGGAGAGCATGCCTCTAACCCCCAAAACCCTGAACTTTGCTGAATTTACTGAGCTTTAGGCGGTTTGGCAAAAGTCATTGAGAGGGATATAGTAGACCAAGTTTCCCCCTGATCCTTAAGTCCACCGCAACGGTTGCCGGGAAGTGAAGGGGGAAAGCGCTCGGGGGTATTCCTCAGGGCTTTGCGGGATACCGCCTTCCTGCTCAGAGATAGGCAGGATGCGATCGCTTCTTTCCTGAACTATGTTCAGGAGAGTTCAGCGTGAATGTATCAGACAGGCAACTGCCCTTGAAAAGGCTTGAATGAGAACTACAGCCATCACTTGCTCTCGCCCGCCGCAGCTTAATTTTCCTCCCCAGCGCTGGCTGTGGAGTTGCTTCGGGGCCATGGCCATAACAGCTCTCACGGCTGTTGCAGCTTGGGCCCGGCCTGTGTTGGAAGTACGCATGACTCTGGGTTTGCCCATCAGCCCCAACTACTGGTACGTGGTGGCCCTCAGCCGGGCCGGTAGCCCCGGTCCCACCGCCAACTTGGTGGATCCCAACGTCCGTGTGGGGCCCAACGAGTACACCTTTGTGCGGGACTGGGATTACCTCATTCGGGTTACCCCCCTCAACGAAGAGTCGGTCTTGCAGGCCACCATCCAGCGGTTTGGAGAGCCGGAACGAGAGTTTGCGGTCGGCTTTAACCAGGTACGGGTCAATCGCCTCACCCGCGACCGCGATACCCTCAACTTCCAGATCGATATCTCCGAGCTGCAGGGTCTCGATGGGCGGGATCAAGATATTCAGGTGGCTCTGCTCACCGCTCGCGCCCCCTTCCGTGTGGCCCCCGAAGAGACCAATCTGGCCATTGATGCCACCCGGGGAGATTTGCCCAACTTCTATCGCCTCAGCCTGTCCAATCAGCGGCAGGTGGTTGTGGATGATCCCCAGCGACAGGAGACGGTGCGCCGCAGCCGCGAATTGATCCAACAAAGTGGCTCCGGGGCTGCCCTCACTCGCGACCTCATTGAGGGCGGGGCTTTGGAGATTTTGGCCGCCAACATCCTCACCTTCGAGCTGCGCCTGGTGGATCGCTAGAGAGGGATCTCTTCCCATCTGACATCTGCCCAAGACCGTTCTTGCAGCCCGGCAGAGCCTCAATCCCTCAATAGTCGTTCCAAGTTGCCGTGAACCGGCCCATTGGCTTCCCTCTACCCTTGGGAGAAAGGCTCGGGGATCTCAAGCGATTGGAAAAACTCCTTCTCCTGGAACGGGTGCAGGATCCAACATCACAAACAAAAACGACTCCAGCCCCGCCAGGTAGGTGAGCACCTCCTCCTGGGCCGCTTCCGGCTCTAACGTGTTGACCTGGGCCGCTTGCTCAATCAAGGCTTTCACTGCCGTTGGCCCCTGCAACAGGGATCCCAACCAAGCCATCTGAGGGGCTGAGATGGTCAGGCGCCCATAGCTAGCCCCCGGCCAATTCATAGCAAACTCCAGCTTTTTCTCGTGAGCTTTGGCAAAGTTTTGGCGAAATTCGACGTTGTCGGTCAGGATGGGGTTGAGCTGCACTCTGCCCCCCAGCCAATCGGCGTCGCTCCAGGGCAAGACCAAGGAAGAGCCGGGGTGTTCCGCCCAAAAGTCAATGAGGCGATGGTTGGGGTAGATCAGCTCATAAAAGTGATTTTGATCCGCAGGCGAGAGCTTGTCCAACTCAGCTTGCAACCAGGGGGGCATGGCCCTCTCCTTGAACAAAAGCGCCGGATCCCAGTCGGCATAGTCCACCAGACAAACCAGGCCCAGCTCAGCTTCCTCGAGCATGCGCATCAGGTCGGGGATCAGGAAGCCCTTGTCTCCTGGCAAGAGGTAGTTGGCCCGGATGTTGGTGTCGTCTTTGTAGATCTCAGGGTTCCAGCGCAGGGCTGCCCGCATTTCGTCCGAGGCCAAACTGGCCATGAATTCCCGTACCCGCTGACAGGCCTCAGGAGTGGGTAGATCAAACAGCCCCAGCAGCCGAAACGCCTCTTGCATGCGGAAGATGACCTCCCGCTGGTAGGCGTGGTGCAGGTTGGCCCGCAGGATCCCGTCAGGTTTGAGAACCCGCTTGAGGGCTTTTAGCCCCGCCACCGGATCGTCCAGCAGATAGAGCACATCGTTAAGGCTGATGAAATCAAATTCCAACCCCAACTGTTCGATATCCAACAGGTCGAGAACATACAACTCCACCTCTCCAAAACCGTGGTAGCGCAAGCGTCGCTCCGTCACCCGTACCGACTCTGCCGACAGGTCGCACACCACCAGCCGCGCCCCCGGATTGGCCTCCGCCAAGATCAACGTTTCCCAGCCCGAGCCGCAGCCAGCATTCAAAATGAGAGCGCCTTCGCTGGGCACAATGGCGCGAGTGCGAGCGTACTGAGCCGTCGTCAAGCTCAGGCGGTACAGCCCCTCAATGGCGTTGCGGCCCGAGGCCTCAATGGAAACATTGGGGTAGGGCAGTTCTTCGTACAGTTGCCGCAAAGATTCCGCAGTGCTCCGCACCGCTGACCCGAACGAGCTGCTAGCCATAGGGCTCCACACCGCTACCGTGAAGGGATCCGCTGCAGAAAGCTGCCCCCTATCCTACCCGCGATCCCTCCCCCGCAGGAATGCCTCTAAGGCCGCAGCCAGGGTTTCATTCCCCTGCAGATCCAACCCATCCGGCCTCTGGGGCGGGTGGGCGGGATCCTGCAAAAAGTCCCAGGATCCTTGAAAAAACTCCTCTGGGGAGAGGATGCGATGCCAGCCGTAGCGCTGCAGACCCTCAACCAGCAACGGCGACTCGGCAAACCCAGAGCGGGTAACACAGGCCATAGGTGTGCGGCTGCGCAGGGCCTCCGCCAAAGTGCCATAGCCCGGCTTGGACACCACCCAGCGGCAGAGGGGCATCACATCCACCGGTCGCCACACCTGCCCATCCAAAACCCGCAAGTTGGGCAAGGGAGGAGCTTCCGGATCAAAGGTGAGAAACTGCCAGTCGGGAAAATCTTGGAGCCGCTCGTAAGGAAACCCCTGCACCCCCAGCCCGCCAAAGGTAAACAAAGCCCTGGGTTGCTCCGGGTGTAACCCCAACTGGGCGGCAACCTCCTCCGGCCCGTAGCGGGGATCCGATCCCGTCAGCCCCACCTCCTGCTGACGCGGAAAAGCGCTAGTGCTCCGCACCGCTGACGCGACCATGCTCTCGCTAAAAGGCAGGCGAAACAGAAGGTCACATTGCCCATAGAGCTCCCGAACCCAGGCCACAAACGGTTGAAACTCAGGGCCGTATTCTTGGTAGATGAAATCCCAGCCAAAATTACTGGCCATCCAGCAAGGGATCCCAGCAGCCTGGGCAATCGCCGCAGCAATGGGCGGCACATCCGCCAACACCAAAGGCACCCCCTGGGCTCGAATGAAATCCGCTTCTTCTCGAACAAGCTCCGCAGCGCTGGCTTTAAACGCCTTGAGGGCAGCCAACGTAGCCGGCAGATCCGCTTGCAGCCCATCCGGCTGCACCACCCCCACATCCAACGCCCGCGGCCGATGGAGAAACTTCCCCTCCACGTAACGCTCCAGGAGCCAGCGGGGAGCCGGCGTAACAAAGATGGGCAGAACATGGGGATCCCGCCGCAGCAAAGCATTCACGACCGCCGCCAGACGGGTAACGTGCCCAAACCCGTGAGCTGTTGCCGCCACATAGAGAGGAACGGGATTCATTGTGCTGATACATTTACGCTGAACACTGCTGAACATCACTGTTCAACTATGCAGCGATAGCATTCTGTTTGTTTCCAAACAGAATGGCGGTATCCCGCAAAGCTTTGAGTAGAATACCCAAAGCGCAGTTTCCGTGTCGTCTTACTACCAATTTTCTGCTTTGCTTTGGCTACCATGTTGGCAGACTCGAAAGTAAACAGAAAGATCAACTGGTAGTAATCCGTACTGAACATATTATACATTATTTTCAGTATAGTTGAGCTTATTATTGACTAGAGTCATGCTCTGCACCGCTAACGCGATAGGACTCCGTCCCGCTAACGCGATAGGACTCCGTCCCGCTAACGCGATAGGACTCCGTCCCGCTAACGCGATAGGACTCCGTCCCGCTGGCGCGAACGCGACCACCTCAAGACAGAACAGGATCCGCGGGGGGCTTTTCCCTATGGGATCCCCACAGGTTACTCGCCAAGATCAAGCCCAGGCCCACCACAGATCCCAGCGCAATCGTCTCGCCCAACAGCACCGCAATCAACCCCAACGACAAAAAAGGCGTCACATACACCCAGTTGGCCAGGGATCCCCGGTGGCCCGCCAACTCCAAAGCCCGCAGCCAAAACACAAAAGTTAAGCCCATCTCCGCCAGACCAATGTAAGCTGCCCAACCCAGCCCGGCAAGGCTCCAAGAGACCTCCTGCAACGGCAGCAGCAGCAGACCGTAGAGGCTGCCAAAGAGAAACCCCATGAATAGTTTCAGCACCGCATCTCGCCCATCCCGCACATTGAGTAGCCAATAGAGCGCCCAGAGTCCAGAGCTGCCCACCGCCAGCAGCACCCCCCAGGGATCCTCCACCTGCAAGGTGCCCCAGGATCCCCCCGTAGCCACCAGCACCACTCCCAGCAGGCTCACCCCCAAGGCCAACACCAGCCGCCAGCGAAAGCGCTCTCCCAACAGCGGCACCGCCAAAAGAGCCAGCACCAGCGGCCAGGTGTAGTTCAAAGCCATCGCCGCCTGAGCCGACAGGCGGTCATAAGCCTGGAACAACACCCCATAGTAGCCAAGGGGGTTGAGCAGCCCCTGAAGAGCCGATAGGCGGACTTGGGATCCCTTCTGCCTGCCGATCAACCTTGCCCGCCCTGTAACCACCAAAACGATCCCCAGGATCAGGCAAGAGCTAAAGGCCGAAAAAATCAGCAGAACCGTCGGCGACAGGTACCGCAACCCAAACTTAAAAGCGCTGGCAGCCGTGGCCCAGCCCAAGATGGCCGCCGCCAAGTAAACATAGGCTCGCCAGGGATCCCTAGGCATCAAAAGCTGTCGAGATTGCTGTCCTCTGGCTTCGACTTAGCTCCGGTGGGAAGGCCCAGCCGCGGTGCCACCACCCAGGCATAGAGCAGATAGCCCAACCCCGCCACCACCGCCCACCTGAGAACAGTGCCGAAAACCCGGAAGAACAGCCCAACCAGAAGAATACAGCCCAGAATGGCGAAGACCGTCACCAGTGGACGCCCCCAAGTCTCAATCCAAGCTCGAACGGCACTTTTCCCCCGAGACGCAACGGATGTTCCTGGATCCCCAGAGGCCGCCGCCGCTTGCTCCAGTTCACGCTCAAGCTGTTTCAGCCGTTCTTGTTCTGAGAAAGAGAGATCGGACATAGAGAGCAGTCTCCAGCGGTGTCACCTCCATCTTACGGGCTGCTCCCGAAGATGGGCAGACTAAGCTCGCGCCGAAGGGATCTCCTGAACCATAGCCCGGAACACATCCAAAGCCGGGCCAGGGCGACGGTTAGGACGCGGAGCCGAGATCTCATTGGGCACAAAAGGCTTCTCCACCACCACCTTGGGCTTGTTGGCAGGAACAGCTGTAGCCACCGGAGCAGAGCTGGGGGAAGCCGGTGCAGGACGAAAAGGCCCGGTAACAAAATCCACCAAGCCGCCGAAGAGAATGCCGAAGAAGGAGAACAGGCCGCCGAAAAGCTTTTTGAGGATACCCATAGCTAATTGCAAAGAGATGAGGTGAGAACTTGTCGATGTTGAGAACTTGTCGATGTTATGTCGATGTTGTGAAGTTATACAACTCGACCTTCATTATTGTTAAAAGGTAGCCTCTTGGCCATGAGTAGATATACTCCTTTTCTTAGGCCTGGGGATCCCCCACCCGCCTGCCCTCGGCGTCAAATCGCTGTAGGGGTAGGGTCAACTCCAGCTCTTGCAGCTCCAAAGGTTGAGAGACCCCCCTGCCGCGCCCCAAAGCAAAGCCATCCGCCGCTGCTGGATTCACCTCATAGCCGATATCTGCCATTGCTCCCACCGTGAGAATGCTCAAGGGGTTGGCTACCCCCCGGTCGATGCGGCTGGTCATCAGCTCGCGGCCCAAGACATTCTCCCGCCAATGGGAATCTCGGGATCCCTCCCCAAACTCGTTTTCTAAAGGAACAGAGGGCGCGTTTCCTCCCAGCGTGGCGAAGGCGCTGACCGCCCTGGGGCCGATGAAGCGGGGATCATAGCTAGGGGGCGTAGGCTGATCCCGTCCCACCAAGCCCACCGTTAGCCCCTTGGGATCCCAGACGATGGGCAAGAAGCCCAAGGCATGGCCCAACTCGTGCAGGGCGGTAATGGGCAGATCCCCTCGTTCTTCCAAAGCCGATAGGTTTTGGCTGTTGAACAAAATGACGGAGTAGAAAGGCAGACCGTTAGAGGCCCGCACAAAACAGGGAGCAGCTCCCCCCAAAATTCGCTCGTCGCCGAGGTTTCTGGCCCGCACCTCCACCAGCAGATCGTCGATGGGGAAATTGAGTGGCGTGCTGGGAAACCCTCGATCGCATTCGTCGGCCCGAATGGTGGTGGGAGGCAGATCCGGCTGGTCGCCAACGATGAGCTGTTGCCAGCGCAGAGCAGCACTGCGGATGATCGACTGCTGGGTGGGGGTGAGACTGTTGTCGGGAAAGCGAACGTCAATGGTGAACTGGGAAACAGGGGCAGCCGTCGGCGAGGGCAAAGAGGTAGGAACGACAGTCGGAGTAGGGGTGAGAACGACAGTTGGAGTAGAAGTGGGAATGACGGTTGGAATGGGAGTGGGAATGACACTCACAGAAGAGGAGCCACCACTTCCGCCGCAAGCCTTGAGCGCCAGTACCAGAAGCACAGCCACCAGGGATCCAAGCAGGCGCAGGCCCCACACTCTGCCCAAAAGCAGTCGCTGCCCCGAAAAAACCTTCACACCACCCCCAAACGCAAAGAGCCTCACGGCCCAGTTGGATCATACCGGTTGCGACCCTCCTCCTGAGCATGATTTGCGCCACACCGCACCGGTCAACTTCAAGGCCAGGAAGAGGTGGGTTTGGAGGTCTATATCTTCAGGTCGGAAGCCCTCAATCTAACAATCCAAAGAGTCAGAAGATCCTTCTTCTTCTATGCCCCAGCCCGCAGCCAAAACATCCACCGCTGCCCGCAGCGCCTGGTTATCCCCCAAGAGCTCCTCGGGATCCGAGCGCGGCTCCACCAGGGGAACCAAGCGCAGAATACGTCCGTCCTGAACCAAGTCGATAACCACGCCCGGCTGCTCCTTGCCCAGGTTGGCAATCTCTTCTTCGGAAGCGGGATCCCGCAGACAGGCATAGTCAAAGCTGTTCACATTTAAGTAGAGGCTACGGTTTACCACCAGTGTGGCAGCAGTGGGATCCTGAAAAACATCCACCACGCAGCCTTCCCCTTGCTTCCGCACTGAGCCATCGACAATATCGAAGTAGCGAACACGGGCCAAATCGGATAGGAGTCGGTAAATATCCCGCTTATTGACCAGAGTTCCCGTATTCACAATACAGGGGGCACAGGGATGAGTGTCTGTCATAGGGCAGTCGGTCTCGAAAGGTCAATAGATTGAGAGCAAGCAAAGGAAAGCAAAATCAATAGTGTCTGCAAACCATCTCCAGAAACATCAATCCTCGGCAATTCTAGGCGCGGTTATGGTTGACAAGCAACAGAGACCCCAACTTAATCCCTAACTTCACAAAAACTTTAATCGGCTAAAGAGGGAAGAAGTAGCCTGCCCTGCCTTACCAAGTTAAGCCACTGCAACAACAGAACAACTCCCTCCATTTCGCCTACCCAGCGCTCAAACTGCTCTTGGGGAAAACTCAGTCATAACTTTGCTTTTATCGACTCTATCACAGCCTTCCCGAAAAGGGCACAGGTCACTACTAATCACTACTAAGGTGCAATCTCCAGGCAAAGGCAACAGAGGTTTGGCAGGGTTTTACCTACATCTTGTGGGAAGGTGAATAGCCGAGCGGCTTTAGACTCTAGATATCGCAGATGGGCCCCGAACAGATCATCTTCGGTTCAAACCTCTCCCCTTGTCCCCCTAGGAAGGATAGCATAGGACACCAAGCCCGCTGCCTAGAAATAGCGTTGACTCTTCGCCGGAGACGACTTTTGCCGTGGTAACCACTCCCCAACGCCAGACCCTGCCAGTTGTCGATTTCGCCGCCTTTCAAAACGGAACGTCAGGTGAGCGGGAGCAGTTTGTCCGCCAGGTGGGGGAAGCGCTGCAACAGATTGGCTTTTTTGCCTTGGTCAACCATGGCCTATTGCCGGAATTGATCCGGGAAGCCTATGAAGCCGCAGAAGCCGTTTTTCTTTTGCCAGAGCCGACCAAGAGAGCCTATGAGGATCCGGCGCTGCTGGGGCAACGAGGGTACACCCACTTCGGCAAAGAACATGCCAAAAATCACCCCTACCCTGACTTGAAAGAGTTTTGGCACATCGGGCGCGAAGGGGATCCCCACCTTCCTGCCAACATCTGGCCTCGGGAGGTGCCCCAATTTCGCAGGGTGATGCTAGAGCTGTTCGCCCAATTGGAAACCTGTGCCCAGGGACTGTTGCAAGCAATCTCTCTGTATCTGGGGGAGCCTGCCGAATACCTGCCCAAAGCGGCGGAAGGAGGAGCCAATCTCTTGCGGGTGATTCATTATCCACCGATCCCTGCTGAAGCCCCTCCCCAGAGTTTACGAGCTGCAGCCCATGAAGACATCAACTTGATTACGCTCTTGTGTGAAGCCACCGCGCCAGGTCTAGAGCTTCTGCAACGAGATGGATCTTGGCTGCCCATTTCGGCCCTCCCTGGTCAGATCATTGTCGATGCTGGGGATATGCTGCAAAACCTCACCAATGGCCTGCTGCGCAGCACCACCCATCGGGTGACCAACCCCGACAACCCCCAAGAGCGCCGCTTTTCCATTCCCTTCTTTGTGCATCCGCGTGCAGAAGTGGATCTCACACCCTTGCCGACTTGTGTGGCCCGCACCGGCGGGATCCCTCGGTTCCCTTCCCTGACTGCCGGAGAATACTTGGCCCAGCGGTTGAGGGAAATCGGCCTGGCCGAGGCAGGATCCCCGCCCCAGCATTGATCCCAACTGGGGGTCTCTATGTTTCGGATCCCAGCCCTGCCCTACGAGTATGAAGTTCCCAGCCTGTCTCAGCTAGAAATCGCAGGAGCCCCGCACTGTACCCGTAGGGTCACTGCCGGGAGGAATGCGCTTTGATGAAGTACAATGAACTTATGAGCCAAGTCCTGACTATATCCTGCAAGCTCAAGGTGTCCCCGTCGCAAGCCGCCAAATTGGACGCGACGATGGATGCCTTTGTACAGGCATTGAACTGGGTCAACCAAAACACACCAGA
>NZ_JBSSCS010000018.1:0-61833 GCF_054060015.1 Thermostichus sp. MS-CIW-25 | reverse complement strand
AGAGGCTCGTGGTTGGCTTGCCAACTGCAGGGCTACCGTTCGCGCCAGCGGGCCGGAGGCCTTAAGCCCGCCCTGTACTGCGAAGCAGTCAGGGTTGGGTAGTTTACATCTGGACAACTTTTCCCAGGATTGCTGCCCGAGTGTATCCAAGACACCTGCGCTATTCCCGTACCCTTACGCAAGCCACCATTTCTTGACAAAGTTAAGCTAGGATGAAACTTTTCTGCTGTGAATGCCATGTCCTCTGAGGAGTCCCTCCCGCTGACGCGAGCAACCTCTGCCGGTACGCTGGTTGCCCTTTGTGCTGAACAGCACCGCGTCATCCTGCAGTTTTTGACTCGCCTGTCTCGAGCGCCGGAGTTGGATCTGGAGCAGCGACGCCTCTGTGTACAAAGGTTGCGACAGCGCCTCTCCCGCCACATTCAACTGGAGCGCCATGTTCTCTACCCCCTGCTCAGGTCGGCTCTCCAGGGGGATCCCCACCTTAGCGACCAAATTGAGCAGCTGGAGCAACATCTGCGGGATCAGATCCCGGAGCTGACGCGCTTTTTGCACCAATCAGAGCGCACCCCGCAGCAGGTGGATCCTTCTGCTGCCCTTCACTTCTATCGGCAATTGCGGGCTCAGTTTGATCAGGAGGAGAAAATCTTGCATCCCCTCTTTACCCAGCATGTTTCTCCCGCCGCGGAGCAGCAGCAGTTGCGCCTATTCCGAAAACGCCTACAGGCCAGCGCTGCCGCCAATAGCTCTGCAAGTAGCCGCCGCGTCGCTCTGGAGGAGCTGGAACGGCAAGCGGTAACCCGTCCTGTCTTGCCCAACGAGCGCTTCTGGTCGCTGCAGGGCAACGCTGTGCAGATGGCCGCTCCCTAGCCAACGACGGTCTTGTTGTTGGAGGCTGCCTGGTGGTGTTCGCAGGCGAGCTTGTGGTATCTTTGCCGCAACCGGCCTGCTGACCCTAGAACCATGCAACCCTGGGATCCGGAAACCTACGTCGACCAGATGGCCCAACTGCTGCAACTGCCCCTGCATCCCGACCACCGAGCAGGGGTGATCGAAAACTTTGCCCGCTTTTTGCCCATTGCTCAGCAGGTGCTGGAGTTCCCACTGCCGCCGACGGTTGAGCCAGCTCCCACCTTTGACTCGCAAGTATGACCGGCGATCCCCATCTTCTCGGCAGCGCCGACGCGGTCTCCATTGCCAGGGCTGTCCGCCAGGGATCCGTGAGTGCCCAAGCGGTGGTGGCCGCCTGTCTGGAGCGGATTCGCCGGCGGGATCCCCAGCTCAATGCCTTCACAGCCGTGCTGGAGGAATCGGCTCTGCAAGCAGCGGAGCAGGTGGATCGACAGGTGGCTCAAGGGATCCCGGTGGGCCCGCTGGCAGGGGTGCCCTTTGCCGTCAAGAACTTGTTTGACGTGGCCGGCCTCACCACCCTAGCTGGCTCAGTAATCAACCGCGAGAACCCCCCGGCCATCCAAGATGCAACAGTGGTGGCTCGTCTCAAGCAGGCAGGGGCGATCTTGGTGGGCACCCTCAATATGGACGAGTATGCCTATGGCTTCGTCACCGAAAACAGCCACTACGGCCCCACCCACAACCCCCACGATCTCAACCGCAGTGCGGGGGGATCCTCTGGCGGCTCGGCAGCAGCGGTGGCAGGAGGTTTGGTGCCCCTTGCCCTGGGCAGCGACACCAACGGCTCGATTCGGGTACCGGCCTCTTTGTGTGGCGTCTACGGCCTCAAGCCCACCTATGGCCGTCTGTCGCGGGCAGGGGTGGCTCTGTTTGCCGCCAGCTTCGACCACGTGGGCCCCTTGGCCCGTTCGGTGGCCGATATTGCCCTCAGCTTCGATGTTATGCAAGGGCCGGATCCCCAAGATCCCGTCTGTACCCGGCGTCCTGTGGATCCCACCTTTGGGCAGTTGGGGCAGGGGATCGAAGGCTTGCGCATCGCGGTGGCGGATGATTACTTTGCCCGAGGGGCAGAGCCCCCCATCTTGGCCGGAGTAGAAAAAGTGGCCCAAGCCCTGGGGGCCCGCCAGACTGTGCGGATCCCGGAAGCCCAGCGCGCCCGCGCCGCCGCCTACCTGATCACGGCTGCCGAGGGAGCCAACCTGCACCTGCCCAACCTGCGAACTCGCCCCCACGACTTCGATCCGGCCACCCGGGATCGCTTTTTGGCCGGAGCTTTGCTGCCCGCCAGTTGGATCTTGCAGGCACAGCGCTTTCGCCGCTGGTACCGCCAGCAGGTGCAGACCATTTTTCAGGAGATCGATCTGTTCATTGCCCCCACCACCCCCTGCTCTGCCCCCTTACTTGGCCAAGAGAAGATGGTGATCGATGGGGTAGAAGTTCTCACCCGGCCCAACCTCGGCCTCTACACCCAGCCCCTCTCGTTTATCGGTCTGCCGGTGCTTTCGCTGCCGTTGCGCGAGAGCGGATCCCTGCCTTTTGGCGTACAACTGGTGGCCGCCCCCTATCAAGAAGCCAAGTTGCTGCGGGCAGCCGCCTATTTGGAGAAGCTAGGGATCCCCAATGCGCAGCCGGTTTGAGCCATGAAGAGCCCTACTTTTGCAGCACATCTAGCGCTAGAGCTCGTGGGCATCTTCTCATGAACACTAAATATGTAGATGAACCGGTTGTGTGGTCAAGACAAGATTTCAATTGCTTTTGAGGAGCCGCTTTAGTCTCTGTGTAGCCTGTGGGTAACGTCTGAAGCTGTATTGGGGCAGAATCTTTGGCCTTGGCTCGCAAGAGAGATTGGGGCACCGGATATTAAAGTAAAATTAAGCCCCCAGTTGTTGTATCGAATGCCTCCTTTTCCGGGCTTGGCCGATAGAATGAACGGCATAAAATGGACACGGCACCCCCACCTGGACTCTATAACCCTATGGATCATCCTGATTCTGTGGCTCGGCGCTACATGAAACTGTGCGAGGCCTATCTCTCTCTCAACGAAGCCTTCGACAAATTGGATCAGTCCCACAGCCACCTACAGCGCCACTTCAAACGACTCCTTGGCTATTTCAGTGCTGCCCAACAAGCTCTGGTTCAACTGCCGCTCTTGCAACAGCGGATTGAGCAGAGCGACCGCTGGATGAACTCCTTGCGAGAAGAACTGCAAGCCAAAGAAGCCCGGCTTGGCGAGCTAATCGCCAACTACGATCAAGTCTGTGGCGAGCTGGACTCCACCAAAGCAGAACTGTTGAGCGCTCAAGCGCTGATTGAGAAACTGGAAGCCGAAAATGCTCAGGTTTTGGAACGCTTGAGTCGGCTTACCAACGTGGAAGAGGAAATGGCAAACTTGGCGGAACAGCTAGCCCAAGCGAACGAAGCTCGTCAGCAGATGGAAGTTCGAAATCGCGAGCTAGAGCGAGCTTTGGGAGACCGGGATCAGCACATTTACAGCCTGCAAGAGCGATTGGCACAATTGGAGCAAGAGATGGCCTTCCTGAAAGCTCAGCGGGATGAGGCCCAGCAGGCTGCACAACTGGCTATGTCTCGCGCGGAGCAGGCGGAAGTCGGGCTGAAGGCGCAAACCGAACAAGTTCAGACTTTACGAAATAAGCTCCATCAAGCCGAGGAGCAGCTGGCCATGGTAACCCTGAACGAGCTGGAGCTCCTGCTCGGCCATGACTCGATGAACCTCTTGCAAGAAGCGGAGCAGGCTGCGGAAGTAGATGCCCAGGTGCTGGCAAGCGTACCGGCCTCTCTGGCCGAGGCAGAACGCATCCTGCTGGAGATCGACCAGTTCATTTTGGCCTGCTCGGAGCCCATGAAGTCGCAGGCTGCCTGACCGGTATCGACTTATCGACTCTCCTAAAAACCCATCAGACGGGCAACAGCGGACAGCTCAGGGACAACGCCGGTGTGGATAGGAGCGGATCCCTGGTGGGTAGCCGTGTCGGGATCCTTGAGGCCATGGCCCGTCAGCACGCACACCACCTGTGCTCCAGCAGGCACCTGCTCTCGCCATTTCAGCAATCCTGCCACCGAGGCTGCACTGGCCGGCTCGCAAAAGATCCCTTCCTCTGCGGCCAGGAGACGATAGGCCGCCAGAATTTCCTCATCGGTGACGCTATCCACCTGGCCGCCGCTCACCTGCACTGCCGCCTTGGCCTTCACCCAACTGGCAGGGTTGCCGATGCGAATGGCTGTGGCCACCGTCTCTGGGTGTTCCACCACCCGGTTTAACACCATGGGAGCAGCACCGGCAGCCTCGAAGCCGTAGAGACGAGGGCGACGGGTAGCCTTGCCCTGCTGGCGATACTGGCAAAACCCCATCCAGTAGGCGGTGATGTTGCCCGCGTTGCCCACCGGGATACAGAGCCAATCGGGGGCATCCCCCAAAGCATCCACCACCTCGAAGGCGGCGGTTTTTTGCCCTTCTAAGCGGAAGCGGTTAACCGAGTTCACCAAAGCCACTGGGTAGGTTTCCGCCAGTTGCCGCACCATGGCCAGCGCTTGGTCGAAGTTGCCCTGAATGGCGATGATCTCCGCCCCATACATCAGGGTTTGGGCCAGTTTGCCCTTGGCCACATAGCCATCTGGGATCAGCACATAGGCCCGCAGACCCCCTTTGGCTGCAAAGGCAGCGGCAGCCGCCGAGGTGTTGCCGGTACTGGCGCAGATCACGGCCTCTGCTCCGGCCTCTTTGGCCTTGGACACCGCCATCGTCATACCCCGATCCTTAAAACTACCGGTGGGGTTGAGGCCCTCCAGCTTCAGGTAAACTTGGCAGTCTCGCCCCAGCCGTTGGCTCAAAGCCGGGGAAGGCACCAGGGGCGTGTTGCCCTCATGTAGCGTGACCACAGGTGTGCTGGCGCTGACGGGGAGCCATTCCCGATAGTGCTGGATCAGGCCGGGCCAAAGCCCCACTTGCGCGCGGGATCCGGCCATACGAGGGGGATGGGTGGGATTTAGGGTCGCCATGCCGCAGAGAACACCGAGGCCAATCAAAGACCAGCTTTCTCACTGTAGCGGTTCGTGGAGCGGTTCGTATCAACCTCGCGCAGTGGCGGCAGAAACACCCTCTCGATCCCCTCTCTCAGAGGCTTGGGAGCGGGAGAGCCGCAGGGCGTAGGGCCAGAGCCTGCACCAGAGAGCGCAGCTTCAGACGAATCTCGGCCAGCTCCTGCTCTGGGTTGGAGTCGGCCACAATCCCGGCACCGGCATACAGACGGGCTCGATCCCCCCGAATCAGGGCGGAGCGGATCCCCACCACAAACTCGCCATTGCCCTGTAAATCTACCCAGCCCAAAGGAGCAGCATAGCTAGAGCGATCAAAGGGTTCCAACCGCTCCAGCCACTGCAGCGCCGCCTGCTGGGGATACCCTCCCACTGCCGCCGTCGGGTGGAGCTGGGCCAGCAGGTCGAACAGATGCACATCGGCGGGGAGCTCGGCCTCGATCAAAGTTTGCAGATGCTGGATGTTGGCCAAACGGAGCAGCCGAGGCTGAGGGGAAATGCAGGGATCCATCCCCAACCGACCCAGAGCCTCCTGGATCGAGCGCACCACCCACTCATGTTCTCGGCGGTCTTTGGCGCTGCAAAGCAACCTCTCGGCCAGCACCTGATCCTGGTGGCTGGTGGCTCCACGGGCTGCAGAGCCGGCTAAGGCATCGATCTGCGCCCGACCTTGCCACACAGAGAGCAGGCGCTCCGGAGTGGCCCCCAAGAAAACCTGGGGAGAGATCCCCTCTTGGGTCAGAGGGAGAGGACTGGCCGGCGAACTCCCCCGCCTGTCTGCCCCCAGGGACTCCGTCCGAGTAGCGCGAGCGGCGAAGGCAAAGATGCTGCAATCGGGATGATGCTTTTCCAGATAAGCCAGCAGAGGCGGGATCGATGGCGAGGCAGGCAAGTGCAGATCCACAGCCTCTGCCAGCACCACCTTTTCTAAGAATCCCGCCCGAATCGCCTGCAGGGCTTTTTGGATGCGCCCCAAGAGGGCAGCTTCCTCCACCTCCACCGGCACGGGAGCTTGCAATTCCCACAAGGGCAAGGGGGATCGAGAAAGGCGCTCCATTTGGGCAAAAAAGGCGGTGATCTGCCCGGCCAAAGCTGCTAGGTCACTTTCGGGAGCAATTTCCAGATTGAGCCGCGCTACCGTCAGGGATCCCCAGGAGTCTGGCACCTGCAACAGTTGCCAACGTGGCAGCACCAGCGCTGCCCCCCCTTTGCTCCTGGGGCTGAAACTGAGGCGACAGAAACACAGAGGGCGTTCCTGCCGGCTGTCTGGGAATCTTCCCACTTCCGAGGGCTCCGTTCTGCCAATGCAAGCGGCATGGACATGGGGCTGCAGCTCTTCCACAAAAATCCGCGCCGCCTGCAAGCCCCCTTCTCCCGAGAGATCGACCCGCCGCAGGGATCCCCACCCCAGCACCCGCACCCTTTCCCCGCGGGCCTTGTGGGAGAAATAACAGTAGCTCGGGAATCGGTTCGTGGGGAGAGAACCCAGCTTCTGGGCCAGCACCGCCAGCGGATCCAGCTCTGGGATGGGCTGGGACAAGCTGAGGATTTGGGGCACGCCCCGCGCCCGCGCCATCTGTTGGCAGGCGGTTAGGAAGGGATCCCAGTGGCGCCGATCCCTCGCCTCGTCCGTCCAGGTAGAAGTGCGAGTCGGCGGCCATGCTCTCGGCCACTCCAGGCACTCAAGCGTACCGTGGGCATTCCAAGGGGAAAGAGAAGAGGTCATGCGCAAGAAAAAGAAGACGATCCCACCTTGGCCGAAAACAGGACACCCGTCGATGGAGACCGGCAGAAGATGACTTTAGGATAAGAGATTAGGAGAAGGGCCGGCAGCCTGAGCTTCTGGGGGCCAGATCTGAGGAGCTTCTTCACGGACTGCAAAGTTTCTTAGCATCCTGGGGGATGCTTTCTCAGGCGCTCTACCCTACAGAGCAGATGGTTGTAGACAGATCCAGAGACAGGCCCCAGAGCAGGCTTGCTTCCCAAGGAGAACTCCCATGAATCCAGATGTCGGCCAAGTGCAGCCACCAGCAGAGGTCGCATGGAGTGACCCCTCCCGCCGGCAATTGTGGATGGCTGCCCTCAAGCCCCCCATGTACAGTGTGGCGATCATGCCCATCTGGGTGGGATCCGCCATTGCCTATGCCCAGTCAGGGGTGCTGGACTTGGGGGTTTTGGGGGTGTTTTTGGGAGCCGCCATCTGCATCTTGGCCTGGGTCAACATCAGCAACGACGTGTTCGATGCCCAGACAGGGGTGGACAAAAACAAACTCCACTCGCTGGTCAACCTGACGGGCAAGCCGGGGCAGGTGTTTTGGGTGGGGAATGCCTTTTTGGCCCTGGGTCTGCTGGGGATCCTGTGGCTGAGCTGGCGGCAATGGGATCCGACGGTGCTGCTGTTGGTGCTGGTGGCCTGTGGGCTGGGCTATGCCTACCAAGGGCCGCCCCTGCGCCTGGGCTACCAGGGCCTGGGGGAGATCCTCTGCTTTTTCAGCTTTGGGCCGCTGGCGGTCTCGGCTGCCCACTACAGCCAAAGCCAGACTTGGTCGCTGCCGGGGTTAGCGGCCTCACTGGTGGTGGGAATGGCGACCAGCTTGATTTTGTTTTGTTCCCATTTCCATCAAGTGCAGGATGACTTAGCCTGTGGCAAGCGCTCGCCGGTGGCCCGCCTGGGAACCTTGCGCTCGGCCCGCCTCATCCCCTGGCTCTGCAGCAGCCTTTTTGCCTTGATGCTGCTGTTTGTGGGGCTGGGGATCTTTCCGGCTTGGACACTGCTGAGTTTGGCGGGGATCCCTTTTGCAGTGCGGCTTTCCCGCCTGCTGGGTACCTATCACGATCAGCCGCAGCGGATTAGCCACTCCAAGTTCATCGCCGTCAGTCTCCATTTTTGGCTGGGGCTGTTTCTGGGGCTAGGGTTCATCCTCAGCCGCTATGGCTGAAGGCTGAAAAGTCGGCTTAAGGCTAGGTGTGCGCGGGATCCCCCCGGTGCAGCCGGCAAAATGGGATAAGCTACAGCCTAGAGTGCTAGCTCAGAGCGTTGGCTCCAAGGGGAGTGGTCAGTTCGGGTCGAGGTGAGGCGGCAGCAAGAATAGGATGGGGCGATTCTTCAATTCCAACCTGGGGGTGGCGCTGTTGGGGAGCAGCATCTTGGCTGCTTTGGTGGGCTGGGCCTTGTCGATCGACATCGAAGAAGTGAAGGTGGAGTCTCCTTCCCCCGATCAGCCCCTCTCGGTCAGCCGCAGGGTAGATATCTTGGGTCGTCGGGGAGGCCATCAGCGGTGGCGACTGATCGCCGAGCAGGTGGATCTGGCAGCCGGGCAACAGGTATTTGAGCAGGGGGCGCACGGCTACTTCTACGGAGAAAGCGCCGACCGACAGGAAGGGGTGCCGGATCCCTTTTTTGATAGCAGCGAGCAGATGACTTGGCGGGCCAAGCGAGCCCGCTACAATGCCACCGCCGACGAGCTGTATTTGGATGGCGAGGTAGAGGTGAGGAGCGACGATGGCAGCTTGCTCTTGACCAGCGCCCTGAGAGTCACCCCCGAAGAACGCATCGAGGTGCCCGCGGAGTTCATCCTCAAAGGCCGGGAAATGGTGTTGCAGGGCCGCTCTGGCTCGTTTAACTTTCAATTTGCCCTTCTCAGCGCTCAGCAGGGCAAGCTGGTGGTGCTGCGCACCGACAGCCCGGCAGCCGCCCCCCCGACCGATCCCGCCAGCGCTTCCCAGTGGGTGGCCAGTGCTGCAGCGGATCCCGCTTCCATCACCATCACCGCCGACCAGATCACCTACGACCGCACCCAACAAGTGGCTCAGGGGAAAGGGAACCTGCGCATTCGCGAACGTGGCATCGAAATTCGCGCTCCCCAGGGCACCTACCTGCGGCAACAGGCCCAAAGCATTCTCTCCGGCGGCGTGGTGTTACAGGAGGTGGCCGGCGACAGCAGCCGGGATCCCTTGTTGGCGGATCTGCGCTTGGCCCAGGCTTCCCCCGGCCCGGAGGCAACCCCCAACCGACAGGATCAAGAAGTCACTATCATCGCCGACCGCCTCACCTACGACCGCAACACGCAAATTGCCCAAGGGGAAGGCAACCTGGAGATCCAGCAGGGGGAAACCATCATCCGGTCGGCCCAGGGCACCTACCGCCGCCGCGAATCCCAAAGTTTGTTGACCGGAGGGGTCACCCTGGAAGAGCCCGGACGGGTGCTCACCTCAGCCCGCCTAGAGGGCAACCACCGCGACAAGATCTTCTTCTTTGAAGAGAACGTCCTTTACCGGCAGATGGCTGCCTCTATCCCCACGCCCGGCGGGGGATCCCTGACGGAAGAACTGCGCCAAGCCGAAACCGAAGTTCGGGCTGCCCGCCTGGTTTACAACTCCCGCACCGGTACTTCCGAGTTTAGCGATGCCGTCGAGTTTATCCAGCGGGGACGTAGGGCCAAGGCCAACCAAGCCACCATCACCCCTGAAAAGGTGGAGCTGCGGGGAGAGGTGGTGATCGAGCAGATCGAAGGGGACTGGCTGGCGCGGCGGCTACAAAACCCGGAGACCCAGGCGGATGTGGATCAGCCGACGGTGATCTACGCCGACCGGGTGGAGATCGACCAAGCCAGCGGCGATGCCCGCTTCTTCGGCAATGTGGTTATTGTGCAGGCCAACCGCGCCATCGAAGGGGATCGCGCCGATTACTTCGACCGAGAACAAATTTTCAAAATCAGCGCCGAACAGGCTCCTGTGGTGCTCTGCGATCGGGGAGAGGTCAACCGCCTTCCCGGGGAGAGCACCCAAGCTCTGCCGGGCCGCAACGCGCTGGATCAGATGTGCCGGGGCGCCAATCGCCTCAGCGGCAAGCTGGTCACCCTGAACATGAAACGGGATGAATACACCGTCGAAGGAGACGAGCAGCAGCAGGGCATGTTTCAGTTTCGCATCACCGACGCCCTCTGATGGGCTCCATCTGGGGTTTTTTATCGTCTAGGTTTGGCTGAGAGTGTGATCCGAGGTGATGTAATGACTGCCCCACTCGCCGAGGGTAAACTGCGCAGAGCTCCTGCTCAAACGGGCAGCTTTTGGGGATCCCTGAAATTGGGGGCTGCCTTTTTGGAGTTTTATCTCTTCAAAGAGATGATTCGCCCCTTCTTTCTGGGAGTGGCCGGGGGGACGGTGCTGATGCTGGGCAACCAGCTCTTTATCTACGCCGATCTGCTGGTGAAAAAGGGCGCTCCTCCGCTAACCATTTTGCACATTCTCATCCTCAATTTGCCCGCCATTTTGGTGGTCACCTTTCCCATTGCCGGCCTCTTTGCCACCTTGCTCACCCTGGGCAAAATGGGAGCCGATAGCGAGATCATCGCCCTGCGTGCTGCTGGGATCCCTTACCGCAAGGTGTTTATTCCCGTGCTCTGTATTGGCCTGCTGATCAGCGGCTTGGCACTGTTGACCAATGAAGTCATTGTGCCGGAAACCAACCAAAAGGTGAAAACCCTGAACAAGAACCTCATCTTGGCTCAGGATGCCCTTTTGTTTAATCCAGAAGAGATCGTGCGGGTGGATGATGAGCTCTGGTTTCATGTGGGATCCCTCGACCCAGAGACCGGCTTGATGCGGGATTTGCTGATCCTGGATCGCAAAGCTGAGACCGGCCACCTGCGCTATCCGCAGGTGATCTCCGCCCAAACCGCGCAGCAGGTGGGCCAATCGTGGCAACTGCGAGATGTGGTGATCCGCCGTTATGACGAGCAGGGGCGCACCTACTACGAAGGCCAGGTAGAAGAAATGGAGTTAAACATCGTCAACAAACTGGTGGGCCTGGTGTACGCGGAAAAAGTGCCCCAAGAGCAACGGGCGGGGGAGCTGTGGGAGCAGTGCCAGCGATATCGAGCGGAGCAACGCCCTTCTGCCGATGTGGCCCGCTGCCTGACAGAATACCACCTCAAGTTCGCCATTCCTTTGGCCAGCTTCTTCGCCATCTTGGTGGCTGCCCCCTTGGGCCTGCAAACGGTGCGGCAAACTGGGCGCTACGGCGGCGTGGCGCTAGCGATCGTTCTGGTGTTTATTTACTATGTACTGATGAGCCTGGGACGAGCAATGGGTCGAGTTGAGCACATCGATCCCTGGCTGGCTGCCTGGTTGCCGAATATGATTTTCGGTGGGGTAGGCCTTTCTTTACTGTGGCGGTTTTTACGGTGAAATCCTGCAACTTCCCCCCTGACTTCAGCCCTTGGGCAAAGTGGTTGGCTCTTTGCTGGGGCGGCTCCCTGTGGTTGGGGACGGGGGAGGCCGTCTTCGCCCAGTTGGACCCCCTGCCCACTGTTGGCGTCGGCGGGACGGAGTTCTCTCTGGAGGGCTACCAGCGCTTTCGGTCAGCGCAAACACCCGCTCAGCGCCTGCAACTGGCCCGCCGGGCTTCCAGCCCAGAACCGATGGCTGCCGCCGATGAGGAGCCCATCACCTTGGCCGAGGCGCAATCTTCTCTGCCTGCTACAGCCTTGACTGCGGCAACCCCACCCCCTACGGCCCCGGTTTCAGACTTTGGATCCCCTCCCCTTGCCAACTCTCCTGAAAAGGCCCTCACGCCAGAAGAACTGAACCGACAGCGGCTACAACGGCTGTTGGCCGAAGGGGCAGCAGCCCATGCTCGGCGACAGGCGCAGCAGGCCCAGGCAACACCTTCTCCCCAACCCCCTTCACCGGCGACGCCCACCGCGGCAGTTCCCAGCCTGAACTCCCTTCGGCTTTCCCAGCCCATGACTTCTCAGGCTGAGGCCCTGCAGGTGGAAGAGCAACCCTGGCTGCGCCCCACCAACACTGTGCAGTTGCCTGCTCCCACCTCGGCACCCAATGCCGAGAACCCGGCTACGGCTCAACTGCAAGGTGAAGCTGGTTCAGAGGCAAGGTTAAATCGGATCCCAGCTTCGACGGTTCCTCCCTTGATCTCCCAAGCCGGTGGGAGCTTGGATTTGGGCGGTGTCCTGTTGGCAGAGGCCACCCCTGGGTCGGGGCTGACGGGATCCCCTCCAAGGGGAACGGAAGCCTTTATCCCCACCGCTGGCTCACCCCTGGCTCCTCAACTGCTGGAGCGGTTCCCGCTCCTACAGGATCTGGGCACTGGTGCAGATGCCGTTTCAGCGGCAGAAAATCTTGGCACCGGCAGCCAGGGATCCCAGATTCGCCAGCAACTCTCGGCCACCGCGCAGCGGCAAATCCCCCTCGACCCGGATCAAATCAACGTGAGTGGGGATGTCCTCAGCTACATCGCCGAACAGGATCTGGGCATTGCCGAGGGGAACGCCTTGATCCAACTGGCCGACGGCACCCGCATCACCGGCGACCGGCTGCTGTTTTATCGGCGGGAGCGACGCCTGCGCAGCGAGGGCCCTTTTCGCATGGAGCAGCCCCCTGGCCCCCAAGGGCGGGGGATCCGGCAAATCGAAGGGCGAAATTTGGATCTGGATATCCCCGGTCGCACCGCCCAATTTGAGAGCTCGCTGGTCATTCTGCCGGGGGAGGAGCCGGGCACCAAGGTTTTTGTGCGCAGCCAAGAGACCACCGCCATTTTGGGGGATCAGATCTTTTTCGAGAAAGCCACCGTCACCACCTCGCCAGAGCCACCCATCACCCACTACGTGCAAGGGGATCGGGTGGAGGTGTTTCCCGATGACCGGGTGATCGTCTACGACGCCCGCGTGTTTGCCGGCGGCGAGCTGACAGAAGCAGGGGATCTGCGGGCGGGCCTTCAGATCGCCTATTTCCCCCTGTTCATCTACAGCCTGCGAGATCACCAGTGGGTGCTGCCGGGGCGCAGCGAGACAGAGGGGGTGTTTGTCAAATCCAGTTGGGCCTACCGCTTCGACGAATACAACTTCGGCGGCCTGCGGCTGGATGTCATGCAGAAAAAAGGCTTGGGCATCGGCTTCCTGCACGACTACATCCTGCCCATCCCGGACAGTGTCAACTACGGGCGAGCCCAGTTTTACTTGGTGACCGAAGCCGACCAACAGCGCTTCTCCAGCCGTTTCCGCATCGACCACAACTTCGACTTTTACGCTGCCAACCTCTTTGGGCAGGAAGGCCAACTGCGGGGACAGCTCAACCTCAACCTGGACAACACCTACCGTCCTGCCGGCGGGCGCAACGACAACGCCGATCTGCGTCTCAACGCCACCTTTCAGGGGGATCTCTCCACCACCACCCTCAACATCAGCCGCACCGGATCCCAGGAGCGGGGCATCTACAGCTTCCCCCTCACCCTCAGCCACACTCAGCGCTACGGGGGCGTGCATTGGCTGCAATCGGATCTGCGCTTGGACTACAACCAGCGGGTGAGCGTCAAAGATGGCCCCGACTTTGCCGATGCGCGGTTGACGCTGGGCACTCAACTGACCCCACCCGGTTGGGGAGGTACCTATCGCCTGGCCTACCGTGCCTACAGCAGTTCCAATGGCGACAACGAGCCGCGTCGCAACTTCGAGCTGGCCTTTAACCCCGACCTCATTCGCATCACGCCCGATATTGCCCTCAGCAGCGCCCTCACCCTGACTCAAGAGCAACAGCCGGATCAAGAGGTGGGGGCAGGTCTCCACTTTTTCAATCGCTACGAGCTGCGCTCCAGCCTCCAGTTCAACGATATTCAACCGGCTCCCTGGATCACCTTCATGCCGGGTTCTATCGATTACACCCAAGTCCTCTACTCCACTCCTGACCAGGAGTCTACCGTCAGCCTCAACCCTCGCCTCAGTCTCAGACCTGCCGACTGGAATACCATCGACCTGCGCTACAGCCGCACCTTCTACGGCAACAATTCTGTGCCCTTCCAAACCCTCTCCACCAGCCCTAAAGATGTGGATCGCATCAATGCCAACATCAGCTTCTTTACGCCCCGCGATCCCCTACCCGATGTGCCCCCAGGCTACATTGCCTTTGAAGATGACCTGCCCGGCGAGCTGCCGATAGCCCTGACCTTCCCCGACGATACCCCGGAGGATTTGGCAGCGATTGCCTCCCGCAACTTGCAGGAGCTGCAGGCAGAGGTGAAAAACCTGGTGCGCCTGGACACCAGCCTTGGCTACGACTTCATCACCCAGAAGTGGGATACCCTCAACGCCAACTTCACCTGGAGCACCGTCCCTGATCTGTTCAACATTCAGTTGCAGACGGCCTACGACCTGAACCAGGGACAGCTCCAACCCGTTCGTCTGGAGTATCGGGGACGCAGCAGCACCACATTTAACCGGGATCAACGCTCTGGCCTGGATGTGTATGAGCCGGGGATCAGCTATGCGCTGCAGGCGGTTTACGATCCCCGGTTGGGCCAGATCTCTACCTATGGTCTGGAGCTGGATGCCACCCTCGGCACGCGATGGCAAAATCACTGGCGGCTGCGCTTGGGCCTGACGGAAGAAGGGATCCGCCGCGTGGAAGTCCGCCGCGACCTGCGGGATTTTGAGCTGCGCCTGGCCTACGATCCGGTAGCCGAGTCGCTGCGCCTGGAAGGGATCCTGGTGGCTTTCCCCAGTCGCCCGGTGGGCCTCACCCAAGAGCGGGGAGATTTTCAACTGACCTCTCCCATCACCTCCCCTATCGGCACCTTTCTGCTCCGCGACGCCGAAGCGACCGGCTCGGATGGCCTCAGGCCCTGATCCCCGCTTCCCTGGGAAGGCTCCCTGTCCACTGTTGCGACGGGCTAGGTGATGACGTCTGGCTGCTGCCGACCGGTGCGGGCGCGAATTTGGGCAAGGTGATCGGCCAGTTGAATCTGTTCGGCCAAGGCCGCTTGGGGCTCCAGGCCATGTCGGGCCGGATCCGGCTCCAGCCGCTCCAAGTACACCCGCAGGGTGGCTCCGTGGGTGCCGGTTCCCGAAAGCCGGTAGATGATGCGGGATCCATCCTCAAAGCCAATGCGGATCCCTTGGTGGCTGGTGGTGCTGCCGTCCACGGGATCGGTGTAGCTGAAGTCGTCAGCGTAGGCCACCAGCTGGGATCCCAGGCGCTGGCCCACCCACCCGGGCAGGGAGCGTCGCAAGTCTTCCATCAGCGCCTCGGCCACCTCCACCGGCAGTCCCTCGTAGTCGTGACGGGAGTAGACGTTGCGCCCATAGGTGCGCCAGTGCTCTTCCACGATCTGCCGCACCGGCTGCCGTCGAACGGCCAAAATGTTCAGCCAAAACAGGACGGCCCAGAGCCCGTCTTTTTCTCGGATGTGGTGAGATCCGGTGCCGAAGCTCTCTTCCCCGCAGAGGGTGACCTTGCCGGCATCCAGCAGGTTGCCGAAGAATTTCCAGCCGGTGGGGGTCTCGTAGCAAGGGATCCCCAGCTTGGCCGCCACCCGATCCGCTGCCTGGCTGGTGGGCATGGAGCGGGCAATTCCCGCCAGACCTTCTCGGTAGCCGGGTACCAGGTGGGCATTGGCAGCCAAGACTGCCAAGCTGTCGCTGGGGGTCACGTAAAATTGGCGGCCCAGGATCAGATTGCGATCCCCATCCCCATCGGAAGCGGCCCCAAAGTCCGGCCCATCTTCCCGAAACAACAGTTCCACCAATGGGCGGGCATGCACCAGGTTAGGATCCGGGTGTCCGCCGCCAAAATCCGGCAGGGGCTGCCCGTTGAGCACACTGCCCTCTGGTGCTCCCAGGGATCCCTGGAAAATGGCGTGGGCATAGGGGCCGGTGACGGCGTGCATGGCGTCGAAGGCAATGCGGATCCCAGAGGCCAGGTAGTCGCGGATGGCCTCGAAATCAAACAGGCGCTGCATCAGGCCCAAGTAATCGGCCACCGGGTCGATGACGGACACCGTCAGGGACCCCAGCCGTTGCTCGCCCAAGCGATCCAGATCGACATCGGGAGCTTCCAGGATGCGGTACTCCCGGATCTGCTGGGTGCGGGCGTAAATGGCCTCGGTCACCTTCTCCGGGGCAGGGCCACCGTTGCCGATGTTGTACTTGATGCCGAAATCCCCCTGGGGGCCGCCGGGGTTGTGGCTGGCAGAGAAGATGATCCCCCCGTAGGCGCCGTACTTGCGGATGAGACAGGAAACCGCCGGCGTGGAGAGGATCCCTCCTTGGCCCACCAGGACTCGCCCGATGCCGTTGGCCGCCGCCATCTTGAGCAGGATCTGAATGGCCTCGCGGTTGTAGTAGCGGCCATCTCCCCCCACCACCAGGGTTTGGCCGGCGGATCCCTCCAGGACATCAAAAATGGATTGGACGAAGTTTTCCAGGTAGTGGGGCTGCTGAAACACCGATACCGGCTTGCGCAGGCCAGAAGTGCCGGGTCTTTGGCCGGGAAAGGGCGTCGTGGGAACGATGCGCAGGCTCATAGTCTGCCGGAAAAGCTGCTTGCTCCTCTACTATCTCATCGTTGGGCCTCTTGTTTGGGCTGAGTTGCATCGGCAGCGCAGACTTCTTTCCCTGCCCATCCATGTGTGGATTGGGTTGAGCGGACTGCATCATCTCCGCTGGTAGCCCTCCATCCTCAATCCCCTGGCTTAACCACCCACTCCACCGGGGTTTTGCTGGGATCCGGCAATTTCAACGAGAACAGCCCCGCCGCCAAGATTAAGAGGGTGGAAAACCAAAGACAGCCCTCCAATCCGTAGAACTGGAAGAGGATCCCAGAAGTTACCGTCCCCAACAGCCGCCCGCCGGAATTAGCCATGTAATAAAAGCCCACATTGAGGGCTACATCGTCATCCTCCGTGTAGGCCAGCACTAGGTAGGAATGCACTGCCGAATTGAAGGCAAAGACGATCCCGAACAGGATCAAGCCGCCGGTGATCACCAGCTCCGGTGCCAGCCCGGCCATGAAGGCTGTGGCAATGATCGCCGGCACCGCCGTCAGCACGAAGGTCCAAATCTGGATGGTGCGGGCCTTGGGAGCACGGCCAGGGCGACCCCCACCCAGCAGTTGCGGCGCTACAAACTGAATGAACCCATAGCCAATCACCCAGATGGCCATGTAACTGCCCACCTGCATAAAAGTCCAGCCCAGCTCGTCGTAGAGAAACACCGGCAGGGCCACCACAAACCACACATCCCGCGACCCAAACAGGAAAAAGCGAGCTGCCGAGAGGATGTTGATCTCTCTGCTCTTGGAAAACAGCCGCTTGAAGGGGATCTTGGCCTTGATTTTGCCCATGTCTGCAGGCAGCAGCGCCCCCGAACAGAAGATCAAAGCCAACGCCCCCGCCTGCACAAAGTTGGCCATGCGGAAGCCCATGGGATCCCCGTAGATTTCGGTGAAGATCTGCAGCAGGGCCGCTCCCACAAAGAACCCCACCCCCTTGAGGGCGTTTTTGGATCCCGTGAGCATAGCCACCCAACGAAACAGGCGGGATTCCGCTTCTTTGGGCACCACCAGGCGGATGGCGCTTTTGGAGCTCATCTTGGTGAGGTCTTTGGCGATCCCGGCCAGAGCTTGGGCCGTCATCACGTAGGCCACCTGGCCCCAGACCGGCCACTGCATGTTCAACACGCCCAGCATCACCAATCCCAAGATCTGGATGGCAATGCCGCCATAGAGGGTCAGCCGCAGGCCAAACAGGGATCCAATCCAGCCGCCCAGGAAGTTGGTAATCACCCCGAAGATCTCGTAGAAGAGAAACAGCATGGCAATTTGGATCGGGGTAAAGCCCAACTTGTGGAAGTGCAGCAGCACCAACATGCGGATGGCGCCATCGGTGATGGTGAACCCCCAATAGGCCGCTGTAACCAGGGCGTAGTTGCGAACCGCAGAGGCTTGAGCCGTCGAAACAGAAGTCATGGGCAGGTCTCCAAGGGAGATGTTTCTATAGACTGCGGGCCACTTTGCGGGCCAGTTCCGCCATGCGGTTGGCGTAGCCCCATTCGTTGTCGTACCAGGCCAGGATCTTCACCTGGGTACCATCCACCACCATCGTCGAGGGCGCATCCACAATGCTGGAACGGGGATCCCCTTTGAAATCCACCGAGACCAGGGGCAGCTCCTCGTAGCCGAGGATCCCCTTGAGTTCGCCCTCGGCTGCCGTTTTTAAAAGGTGATTAACCTCCTCCACAGTGGTGGGCCGCCTGACCTCAAACACGGCATCGGTTAGGGAAGCATTCAAGAGGGGCACGCGCACGGCAATGCCGTTCAACTTGCCGTTGAGTTCGGGGTAAATCAGACCAATGGCCGTGGCCGAGCCGGTGGTGGTGGGCACCAAAGACAGCAGAGCGGAGCGGGCCCGCCGCAGGTCTTTGTGGGGGGCATCCACCATGGTTTGGGTATTGGTGACGTCATGGATGGTGGTGATCACCCCGTGAACAATGCCGATTCCCTCGTGGATGACCTTCACCAAAGGAGCCAGGCAGTTGGTGGTGCAGGAAGCCGCCGTGAGCAAATGGTGCCGGGCCGGGTCGTACAGGTGATCGTTGACGCCCATAACAATGTTGAGGGCCTCTTCGTCCTTGACAGGGGCAGCCACAATCACCTTGCGCACCCCCGCTTTGAAGTAGGCATCCAGCTCCGCTGCCTTGACAAATTTGCCCGAGCATTCCAGCACTAGCTCGATCCCCAACTCTGCCCAGGGCACTTCACCAGGAGACTTGTGTTCGCTAAAGGTGAGGGTTTTCTCTTGGATGCGCAGCCGGTTATCGGATCCCTCAATGTCGATAGCCCAGCGGCCCTGCACCGAGTCAAACTTCAACAGGTGGGCCGCCGTCGCCGCTCCCCCTTTGATCTCGTTGATGTGGGCGAATTCCAGCTCTTCCCAGCCCCAAGCAGCCCGCAACACCAGCCGTCCGATGCGGCCAAAACCGTTGATGCCCACCCGCACTGCCATAGCATTAACCCTAGACTTGTCCAGAAGGGATCCGCCTTTTTCGGGGCAAATCCCGCCTCGACTCTATCAGAACGCCCCACTCATTTCAAGACAAGTTGATGGGTAGGGGCGGAGGAGACTGGCCGATTGAGGTCGGTTCACGGTTGGCCTTGGGAAATGTTGCCGAATGTCCTGAAATCCAAAAGGGATCCGCTGAGGCAGCCCCAATCGACAACAGGGCCTATCCTGTAGCCGATTTGCAGTCCAGATCCACACCTCTGGGCAACAATTCGCCCAACCCGGCAACCGGTGGCGTGACATACTCCCATCGCTGACCCTACGGGTACAGCGTGGGCTTCTCGCTTCATCGGGGAGCCTACGCAAGAACCCTCCACGAGCAGACACGGAATGCCCTACCGCGTAGTTGCACCAGATTCCGGCAAAAGCCGTTTTGTGCAAGTACTCCCACCATACACCATGTGGGGGTATCTGTATCCCGACACTGACTCTACGAGTACAGTGCGGGGCTTAGCTACCCCCACACCCCGACAAGCTAAGCTGGGAAAAGTTGTGCTTTTCTGGATGTGCCCCCGCCGCCTCAGCCTTCTGTGCAGGATGACTTTCCTCCCTTACCCCCCCCACCTCCCCGTTCTCCGGCTTTGAGGGTGGTGGAAACGGCTTTTTTGGCCAGTACCGCGGCCTTGATCTGGATCCTGAGCTACACGCCGCTGGCCCCCTTTATACGTCTGTTTTTCCCCATTCCGGTGGCGCTGGCGGTGATGCGCTGGGATCCCCGCACAGGGGCAATGGCCCTGGTGGTCTCCGGCCTGTTGCTGACGGTGCTGATAGGGCCCACGCGCAGCATTCTCTATGTCATTCCCTATGGTCTGCTGGGCTATTGGTGTGCCCGCCTGTGGCAGCAGCGTCTTTCCTGGTACGTCTCGGTGGTGAGCGGGGCTGTGCTCAGCGCCCTGGGCTTGATCTTTCAGTTGGTGCTTTCCTCCCTACTGGTGGGGGAAAACCTCTGGATCTACGTAACCATTCAACTTACCGGCCTAACCAACTGGCTCCTGGATGTGTCCCTCAGCCGATGGGGCGTCTACTGGGTGGCAGAACCCTGGATGGTTCAGGTGGTGGTGGTGGGCTTCATTGCCTTTAATTCCCTCATCTATGTGTTCACAGTGCATTTGGTGGCCGCCCTGGTGATGGAGCATTTTCGTTGTCCACTGCCACCTCCGCCGAAGTGGGTGCAATTTCTGCTGGATTAGCAGCCGCCCCAAGTTGTACGAGAGAAGCTACAGATGGGTTATTTGCCAAAAATCCCACCCTCTGGGTCTTGGCCCACCTTATTGATGCAGAATTGATGCAGAGCACTTTGCAAATGCGAGAACTGGAAGGTTCTCTGCTACGATCGCGGTAGCGGGACGGAGTCCTTTCGCGTTAGCGGGACGGAGTCTCGTTGGGATCCTGGTGGCAACAAGATATCAAGATTTAAGACTGCGATTATGGCTTCCCGCAAGAATCAACTGGCTATTGACAATGACGAGCTGATGCGTCGGGTAGAGGCTCTGATCAACGCTTCCAAAAATCGCTATCGCATCACGGTACAGGTGGCCAACCGCGCCAAGCGCCGCCGCTACGAGGATCCGGATGATATAGAAGATGGCTGGATGAAGCCAATCCGCCGCGCTGTCATCGAAATGTCGGATGAACTGACTGAGCCGGAAATCATCGGCGATGAGTAGTCACTAGACTTGCGGCCTGCTGGCGCGACCGCCCTGTTGAAACTGCTAGCCGGCTGAGCGGCTAAGGGTAGAAGCTTTCGGCAGCCGCCTATTTTGTCAATTTGTCAAGTCGTTTGCAACGGGATCCCTTTCCCGCAGGCGAGCCTCGAGCCGCGATTCCATCAGGTGCAGCAAGCGGTGGGTCTCCTCTGGGCTGAGACCCTGGATGCGCATCTCCAAGGGGCTGTGGAACCAGAGGGTCTGCTGCGGGAAAGGAATCTGGATCCCTGCTTGGTCGAAGGCGTGCTTGAGGCGACGGCGGTATTCCCGCGCCACCCTCCACTGCTGCAGAGGCTGCACCTTGATCCAAATGCGCAGCGTGATCCCCCGCTCCCCCAGATCATCGACACCGTGCATTTCGGGAGGCTCGAGGATTTTTTCCCGCCAAGCCGGCTCCCGGTACATCTGCAGAGCCACCTGCTCGGTGATGCGTATCGCCTGTTCCAGGTCATTTTCATAGGCAATCATGATCCCCAGATCCACCCGTGACCAGCCGTTGGAGAGGTTCTCCACCACCCGGATGGCACTGTTGGGGATAGAGATCAAGCTGCCTTCGGTGTTGCGCAACTGGGTTAGCCGCAGATCCATGTGTTCCACGAGGCCGCCCCGCCCGTCCACCACGATCACATCCCCTTCGGCAAATTGATCTTCGATCAAAATCAACAGCCCATTGATCACGTCCTTAATCAGATCCTGAGCAGCCAGGGAAATCCCCAGCCCAATAAAGCCTAGGCTGGCCACTAAGGGGCCAATATTGACCCCCACCGAGGCCAGGCCAGCCAGGGATCCAAGCAAAACCAGGGTAGTGGCTGCAACTCCTTTAGAGACGCTGGCAAAGGTGCTGAGGCGTTTGCTGAGGCGATAGGTGGGGGCATTTTGCTCTTGGCGCAGGGCAGCAAAGAGGTTATCCAGTACCAGTCCACTCAGCCAAACACTGCCATAGGTGGCCAGGCCCACCCCTGTCAACCGCAACAGAGGGCCGCGCAGCGAAACCAGGAAAAACGTTTGCAGGGGTCGCGTTTGTGGGAAAAGGCCCAAGCTCACCCCAACTCCGCCCACCCACAGGCCAATTTGCACCAGGCGCAGCAGGCGAATTTGCAGCTCTAAATAGGATTCCTGCCGTTTGCGTCCGGCCTGTTGTTCGACCAAGACGGGATCCACGCCCGGCTGCTCTTCCCCCGCTAGGCGCTCCTGAATCTCTGCTTGGATGGCCTGGTATTCCGTCTGCAGGGCATCGCGTTTTTGCTGCAGCCGTCGCCGTTTTCGCTGGCAGAGCTGGCTCAGGCTCCCTACCACAGCCAGGATGCCGAGGGCAATCACCGCTTGGCGGCGCAAAAATTGAGGCTGCCGCTCCCGTTGCGAAGTGCGCAGCGCTTCCTCAACAATGCCGGCTACCTGCTCAGCCCAGTCCATGGGTTGGGCGCCCTGGAATTGAGCATCGAGGGAGGTGATGGTTAGCAAATGTCGCCCATTCACCCGGATAACAGGCTGGTTGGTCTGGCCGTCCAGGGTGACTTCAACCTGCAGCGCCTCTGGATCGAATCCGGCGCTGGCCAACTGGTGCAGGGTTTGTTCAATGGAGCGCACCCGCTGCGACACCGGAGGCAGGCTGCCGGGATCCCCCTGCGGTGCGGTAACCACGAACAAACGCCGCCCATCCAGCGTCACGGCCTCCGCCTGGATAGAAGAGGTGGGGAGGCTAAGCGCTTGCCGCAGCTCTTCTAGGGCATCCAAACGGTTGAGCAAAGGCAGGTTGGGGGCGGTGCCGTTGTTTTCAGCAGTTTCCTGCCCCCATGCGGGCCCGCTTATGGGGGATAGGGCAAGAGATGCACTGAAAAGGAGAGGCCAAAACAGGGATCCCGTTTTCCCCGGCTCCGGCTTGTCTACCGATCGCAGTTTGTGCAGCATGAGCCGTTCGCGTCAGCGGTGCGAAGCACTTGAACAACCTCACTCCAGAAAGAAGAAGGCAATCCCAAGGATGGCGTAGGTGGCCAAGAGCAGTAGCCCTTCCAGCCAGTTGGATCGCCCATCGCTGCTAACGGAATTGATCAGCAGCACCGAGACTGCAATGGCCACCAACTCCACCATGCCGAAGTTAAAGTTCATGGGCTGATGCAGCACATCCCCGGCCAGCACCAGCAGGGGTGCCACAAACAGGGCAATCTGCATCGTCGAGCCCAGCGCCACCGAGAAGGAGAGATCCATCTTGTCTTTCATGGCCACCGTGATCGCCGTCGCATGCTCTGCCGCGTTGCCGATGATCGGCAACAAAATCACCCCCATAAACAGCGGCGTCATGTGAAAGTGTTCCAGCGTATCCTCTAGAGTGCTCACCAACAGTTCCGACTCCAGCGCCACCAACACCGTCAACCCCAAGAGGGCCAGCACCCAAAACCCCAAACCGGCTCCCTCGGGCGGAGCCGTCAACACCTGGGGAATGGATCCCTCCGCCTGCAAAACCGGATTGAGGGCCAGGCGACTGGCCGCCTCATCTTCTGCGGCTTCCGCTTCGTGAAGGGTGTAGAGGTAGCTGTGGGTTTTGAGGGAAAACAGCAAAGTAAGACCGTAAACCCCGATCAGCACCAGGGCTACCGCCGTGGATAGCTCTTGGATGGAGATCTCCCCCAAGTTGGCATCGGCATAGGTGACCACGCTGGGCAAGATCAAGGCCACCACCGCCAGGTTCATCACCGAGGCATTCATGCGGGCCACCTCGGGTCGAAAGCTCTGCTCCCGAAACTTGATCCCGCCCAAAAACATGGCCAAGCCGGCCACCAGGAGTAGGTTACTGATGATCGCGCCGGTGATGGAGGCTTTTACCACATCCACCAGCCCCGCCCGCAGTGCCACCAAGCCGATGATTAACTCCGCCGCATTGCCAAAGGTGGCGTTGATCAGCCCCCCGACTGTCGGCCCTGTCAAGGCTGCAATCTCTTCCGTGGCCTGACCCATAAACTTTGCCAAGGCCACCACCGCCAAAGCCGCACAGAGGAAGACCAGGTTGGGATCCCAGCCCCGGAAGTGCCCCACCCAAGATAGGGGAACCCCCAACAGCAGCAGGAACATTATGCTGTTCAGACCTCTCTGCCAACCTGATGCAGAGCGATCCGGCGAAACCAAAGGATTTGCGTTAGCCAGGGTCATGGTTCACAAGGGGAGAAAAGGTAGCGACGATGGAGGCTGTTTGGGTTTCGGGGAGCCAGATCCCCCATGGCCAGGAGTGACCATCTCCAAGAGTCTAACGGCTGCGAGGGGAGGTTGGATAGGTGCTGCTGGCTAGAGGGAGATAACCCGGTTGCGCTGCAACTGCCGGGCGATCTCGGCTCCCAGGTGATCGACCAGACGCTGGGGATCGGTGATTTTCAAAAAACTGCTGTCTTCCACCTCAAAGGGGAAGGATCCCTCGATGCCGTCGCGGGGGAGTTGTACCAGCAGCAATTGTTCGGGGCGCTTCGATTGCAGGGCATAGCCCAACTCCAGACAGACCTGAGGGCTGGGTAGGGGACGCCCCCGGCCATTCACCTGCACAGGGGTTACATCGGCCACCACCAGCAGCGCGTGCTTGAGCTTGCGAATCAAGGCCGCATCGATGAGCGGGGTCTCAGCCTCAGCGGGAAGGGATCCCTGCAGCTGCAGGGGCACGACCGGTCTGTGGTCGCGATTGAGAGCCTCCACCACGGCTTGCAATGCCCGGTACAGAGTGGCGCTGGAGTTGGGGTAATCCGATTGGCCGCAGAAGTAGATGACGGGCTCGGTCATGTTCAGAGTGGCCCGCTTATTAAAGTAGATCTCGCGGCTAATTAAATCGAGGTTGGAGATGCTGTAGGCACCGCTGCCCTCGATGTAAAACTCCACCAGCTCTCCTTCCAGGTAGCGCTGCCACCACAGGGAAGCCTTCACCTGCTCCACATCGTCGAGAAAGTCGGCCCGCATCGCCGTCTTCAAGAGGCCGGTACGGCTCAGGCGCAGGTCGGGGGCCCTCTGTTGGACTTGGGAAGCAGACAACACCGAATCCAAATACCAGGCTTTCAGGACGATGATCGCCATGGGATCCCTCTGCGCTTAGCCTCAAAGGTACCTGATCTTTGGCAAGATCGTTAGTCTTGGTGTCGAAGTCAGCCCAACTCCAAGTGCCGGGCCAGATCCAGCAGCCGGTGGGCCAGGGTTGACTTGGTCGCCAATGGGATCCGTTCTGGGTTTCCCTGCTGGGGGATCCAATAGCCTTGGTTGTGGCTGCTGCCAAAGCCGCTATCCGGTTGGTCGATGGGGTTGGCCACAATAGCATCCAGGCCCTTCTGGCGGAGCTTCTCTCTGGCCGGTGGCAAGGGATCCCCACTTTGGGCGGCAAAGCCGATGAGGCGTTGGCCAGGGCGTTTGTGGCGGGCCAGAGCTGCCAGCAGGTCAGGGATCGGCTCCAACGGCAACATCTGGGGTAGATCGGCTTTGGGCAGCTTCCCCGCGTAAACCTGAGAGGGGCGCACATCCCCCACAGCAGCAGCCATCCACAAGAGATCCGCCTGGGGAAATTCCGCCTGCAAAGCCGCCTCCAGTTGGGCTGCCGTTTCCACCGGAATGGCCCGAATGGCGAAGGGCGCTGGATCAAAAGGGATCCCCAACGGCCCATGAACCAGCGTCACCGTCGCTCCTCGGCAGGCCGCCGCCACCGCCAATGCCACGCCCATCCGACCACTGGCCGGATTGCCGATAAAACGCACCGCGTCGATGGGCTCCCGTGTCCCCCCCGCCGTCACCAACACCCGCTTGCCTTGCCAATCTTTTTTCCCCGCTGTCCAGAGCAAAGCCCGCACATACTCCTGCAGGGCCTCCGGCTCCAACATGCGCCCTTCCCCCACCGCATCACAGGCCAAGCGGCCACTGGCCGTCGGTAAGGCCCAAAAACGGGGATCCTGCTGCAGCCGCTGCCAATTCTCGGCTACCTTCTCTGCCTTCCACATCTGCGTATTCATAGCCGGTGCCACCGCCACCGGACACTGGGAAGCCAGGATCACATTGGTGAGCAAATTATCCGCCAGCCCATGAGCCAACTTGCCCAAGGTGTTGGCCGACAAGGGCGCAATGAGGAGAGTCTCCGCCCATTCCCCCAACTCGATGTGCAGCGGTCGTCCTCGTGTTGCCTGCCAAAAGGCGGCATCGGTGAAAGCCGGTTGGCGAGACAAGGTGGCAAAAGCCAAAGGAGAAATAAAATGTTCCGCAGCTTTTGTCAAAACCACCTTGAGCTCTGCTCCCTGCTGCGCCAGAGCAGACACCAAAGCTGCCGTTTTGTAGGCAGCAATCCCCCCACTCACCCCAATGAGGAGACGCCGCCCTGACCAAAAGGGATCCATATCGAGTGACACGCAAACAGCCTTGTTTCCAGTTTCGCTGGTTTTGCTCAATTCCGGCGGCGAAGCGGGGATCCCTCGCCCAAAGATACTTTTGACCCTGTCGAGAATAGGGCCTGAGGATCTGTCATTACCCAATTTCAGCCAAAGTCTCCCCCACAGGTTCTGGCCTTTAGAGGGAATTCCCCACTGCTGTTTTGCGCAACCACCCCTCAGATCCCATTGCGGTCGCTGACTTATTCCCTGTAATAAGAAGGAATTGGATCAAACTCTGTTGCAATCCCTGTTTGTTTCTGGCTACACTAACAGTTGTCCCTAAAACCATCTCGATATGGCTACAACCAGTAAACCAAAACCACTCACTGGCCAAGAGCTCCTCGACAAGGTAACTTCAATGGGAAATGCGGATCGCAAGGAAAAAGCTCGCGCCTGTGGTTATGTCACCTATACCAAGAATGGTCAGGAGCGAGTGAATCTGATGCAGTTTAACAACGCCCTGTTGAAGGCCGTTGGCGTGGATCTCGGCGCTAGTGACGAAAATGGATCCCGTGGCCGCGCTCCTACCTTCCGGGTTTCGGTTCATAAGAATGGCAACCTCCTGATTGGAGCTGCCTACACCAAGAAGATGGGCCTCAAGCCCGGAGATGAGTTCGAGATCAAGCTGGGCCACCATAACATCAAGCTGGAGCGGGTCAACTGATTTGCTGTCTCCCTGGATGCTTTTCCCTGCTGGTGAGTTCATCTCAGCTTGGGTAAAGCCTTTGGTATTCCTTTCGGCCTCTAGGGGCTTGGGAGCAGCGACCTCTTCCCTTCGCTCCGGTGCTCATTGTCTTTCTACTTTTCAGAACAAGGGATCCTCATGATCCGCTGGGGATCCCTGGCAGTTTGTACCTCATCAATGGCTGAAGTGTGGGTAAGTTCGCTATTCTGACAACAGTTAAATTGGGTCTGCGGCAATGAACACTCCGACCGTACAAAATGTCTTTCGCCATTGGCGGCGGTGGCGAACTTGGGCGGGGCTGTTGTTGTTGGCAGCAGCGTTCTTTGTCATCGAGTCTCATCGGCAAGTTTGGCCTCAGTCGAATGCTTCTCAAAGTCAGGCATTTTTGGAGTGGGTGTCTTCCCAGCCTACCCCCGAACAGCAGGATGTTTTTGTGGATGGAGTCATTCGGCTGCAATTCAATCGGCCACTGGATCCCAATCTACAACGTCTGGCGGTTCAGTTGGATCCGCCGGCAGCGGTTATTTTTGATGTGCAGGGAGACGAGTTGTTGCTTAAGCCTCGGGATCCTTTGCGCTTTAGCACCCGTTACACCCTCACGCTTTCTCCCCAAGAGGGGCTGCCCCTCGAGCAGGCCATTCAGCTGAGTTTTCGCACCGAACCGCAATTTATCTACGAACGGGATGTCAAACCGCTGCTAGAAGCCAGTTGTGTGGGTTGCCATCAGCCGGCAGGACGGCAGCGCACCCAGTTGCTGGACAGTTATGAGGCCACGATGGCCTATGTCAGGCCCGGGGATCCCAATAGCGAGTTGATCAATCCCCGGTGGACGAGCCGCCACGCCTACATCCTCAACGCCGTTAACCCCAACCGCCCCCAAGCTCGCGGCGGATCCCCTGAGATTGCTTACATTCAGGCCCGCGGGCTGCCCCTGTCCCGTCTGGGCTTTTGGACGCCGGAGGAAGTGGAGATCGTCCGCACCTGGATTGTGCAGGATGGCGCCCCCCGCACCAGCGCCCGCTTACAGATGGGCAACTGAATAAGGCATCTGGAACCCAACCCTCACTGCCATGACCCCTCCTCAACCTTTGGCCACCGTGATTCAGGGATCCCTGAGTCGAGGGCTGGAAGCTCGCCTCAATCCCGGTGTCTCGGTAGAAGACTTGCGGGTGGGCAAATTCGTGGTGATCCAGGGGCAGCGCAACCGCTTCTTTGGCCTGCTTACTGACGTTACCCTAGAAACCAGCAACCCCCAAATTCTGGTCAATCCCCCCCGCCCGGAAGAGACCTTGCTGCAGGAGGTGCTGGCAGGTACCGGCACCTACGGCATTATTGCCCTCACCCCGATGCTGATGTTGGTGCCGCGGCAAACGGAAGGGGAAAGGCTGTATCCCCTGGTCAATCCCGAACGGCCAGAAGCGTTGGCAGCTCCCCTCGGCCAAGAACCCCCTTCCGCTGGCGCCATGGAGCTGCTGCCCGTGAAAACAGTGCCCGCCCATTTTTCGCAAGTGTATGAGGCACGGGAACTGGACTTTCGCACCGTCTTCGGCTGGGAAGACGACCCGGAGCGGCGCAACTTTGCTATCGGCCAGCCCCTCGACATGGCTGTGCCCATCTGTTTGGACTTGGATCGCTGGGTGGAGCGCAGCAACGGCATTTTCGGCAAATCGGGCACCGGCAAGTCCTTTCTAGCCCGCCTGATCCTGGCCGGCATCATCCGCAAACGGGCAGCGGTGAACTTGATCTTTGACATGCACTCCGAGTACGGCTGGGAGGCGGCCAGCGAAGACAAACACGCCAGCACCGTCAAGGGCTTGCGGCAGCTCTTTCCCGGTCAGGTACAGATCTATACCCTGGATCCCGATTCCACCCGGCGGCGAGGGGTGCGGGATGCGCAGGAGCTCTTCATCGCCTACAACCAGATCGAGGTGGAGGATCTGGCCCTGTTGGCAGAGGAGCTGAACCTATCGGAAGCCAGCCTGGAAAACGCCATTATCCTGCGCAACGAGTTTGGCCGCGACTGGATCAGCCGCCTCTTGAGCCTTTCCAACACCGAGATTCAAGAGTTTTGCGAACAGAAAATGGGCAACAAAGCCTCGATGATGGCCCTGCAGCGCAAGCTCACCCGCCTTGACAACCTCAAGTACATCCGCAGCACCCTGCCCCACAACTACATCGGCCAGATTTTGGATGCCCTCAGCCGCGGCATTCACGTGGTTATCGAGTTTGGATCCCAGTCCAACCTGCTCTCCTACATGTTGGCGGCCAACGTCATCACCCGCCGCATTCACCAGGCCTACGTGCACCAGACGGAGCGGTACTTGCAATCCAAAAATCCCCTCGACCGGCCCCGTCAACTGTGCATCACCATTGAGGAGGCCCATCGCTTTTTGAATCCGCGGGCGGCCAAGCAGACCATCTTCGGCACCATTGCCCGCGAGATGCGCAAGTACTTTGTCACGCTGCTGGTGGTGGATCAACGCCCTTCCCGCATCGATAGCGAAGTGATGTCGCAGTTGGGCACTCGCATTACGGCACTCCTCAACGACGACCAAGATATCGAGGCGGTGTTCACAGGGGTGGCGGGCAGCCAGAACTTGAAAACGGTGCTGGCCAAGTTGGACTCCAAACAGCAAGCCCTAATTCTGGGCCATGCCGTGCCCATGCCGGTGGTGGTGCAAACCCGCCCCTACGACCAGCGGTTCTACGCCGAAATTGCCGATCCTGACTGGTCTCAGGCTGAGGATGCGGAGGTGCTCCTGGCCGCTCAGAAGGCCAAGGAGGAGCTGGGACTGTAGGGAGAGCTCCCCCAAAGTCCCGTCATCAAGCACAGCAGCAAGCACCGCAGGGGGGGGAAGGCCATCATCCCTCTCAGGATCCACCGCCGCATAACCACTACGGGCCAGTAGGAGTTGGAGAAAGTGCGGGTGAGCAGATCCGTGAAGAGCAGCACCACCCAGTTTTCCCAGCGGCGACGGCGACCGTAGCGGCGCAGGACTTTGACATCTCCCAGATCCTCATGCCGTCTCCAGGCGTCTAGGAGCACCTGGGCCAGGGCAGCGGCGTCGCGGATGCCGAGGTTGAGCCCTTGGCCAGCCACCGGATGGCAGTGGTGGGCGGCATCTCCCACCAAGGCAAGACGATGCTGATAGTAGCGGCGGCTTTGCCGTAGGCGAGCCGGGAAAACCTGGGGCCGGTTCAGCAAAGTGAGCTGGCCGCTCTGACCGCCGTAGTAGCGCTGCATCTCGGCCAAGAAGTCGGCCTGAGGAAGGGCCAGGGTGGCTTTGGCCTGCTCGTGGGGCATGATCCAGACCACCTGACAGCGGTTGCCGGGCAGGGGCAAGATGGCGAAGGGGCCGGCAGGCCAGAAGCGCTCGTAGGCAATGTTTTGGTGGTCTTGGGAAGGGGCCACCAAGGCGGTGATGCAGGACTGCCAATAGTCCCAGCCGTCGCTAGGGATCCCTGCCCACTGCCGCACCTGGGAGCGCAGGCCGTCGGCGGCGACCACCAGGGAGGCCCGCAGTTGGCGACGCCCCTGGGCCGTTTCCAGCTCTACCTCGGCTGCAGCCTTCCCATAGGTTACGCTCTCCACCTTGGCTTCGTAGTAGCAGCTAATTTTGGGATCGGCAGCCACCTGCTCCTGGAGCGCCTGCTGCAGCCAGGCATGCTCGCCACAGTAGAAAACTGCCGCTTCCCCCACATCCTCCGGTCTAAACGTCACCCGCTGGGGAGCATTGGCGTCGGTTAAAATCACCTGAGCAAAGGGCGTAATGTGGGGAGCCAGCGCCTCCCACACCCCGACGGCCCGGAAGATGCGGATTGACAGCGGCGAAAGGGCATAGGCCAGGGGGCGCTGTTTGACTGCCTCAGCCGACTGGGCCTCAATGAGGGCCAACCGCAGGCCGGATCCCCGCAGGGCACAAGCTAGGGTTAAGCCCGCGATGCCTCCGCCGACGATAATCACGTCGTAGAGGGCTGCCAAAGTATCCGGAGTGGGAGCAAGAGTTGTCATCTCTCTTATTCTCCTATTGGCTGCTGTGGGCAACCACTTCTGTGCGGGTGGAGTCTGCCGACGTGGCGGCTCGCACGGCCCTGAACATGCCAAAGCGGCAGAGGCCGGTGCCGAAGGCCAGGCGCATGAGCAAGAAAGTGGGCACCTCCCGTAGCGACTTAATCAGGCCCACCAAGCCAAACTTCAGCAACCCTTCGGGACGGACAATGCCCTGCCAGATGGAATCCAGCCAAGAGGGAAGGGTCTCCTGAGTCCAATCGGCGGTTTCCACTCGTCCTGCCACCAGGCCAGTAGCCTCCAACTGCTCGGCAAAGCCTTCGATGCTGGAGAAGGAAGGGTGCGACCATTGATCCAACAGTTGCCGCATCACCAGCCGCTCCCAAAAGTTCAGGGGCTTTTGCCGGTCGTCCCGCTGGTTCCAGTCCGCCACCACCAGGATTCCCCCTGGCTTCAACACCCGCAGCATCTCTTGGGCATAGCGGGCCTTGTCCGGCATGTGAGGCCCTGCCTCAATGGACCACACCACATCGAAGCTGGCATCGGGGAAGGGCAGATCAAGGGCGTCGGCCACCCGAAATTCAACTTTGAGATCGGGGGGGGTCAGCTCCTGTGCCCGCTTCACCTGCTGAGGGCTGATGGTGATGCCGGTAACGACAAAGCCGTAGTCACGGGCCAAGATGCGGCAGCTCCCACCAATGCCGCAGCCCACATCCAACACGGTCGTCCCTGCAGGCAGCCGATCCAACCCGCCCCAGCGCACCATCTCGTGGACAAAGTCGTGCTTGGCCTGCAGAAAATTT
The DNA here is from genome assembly GCF_054060015.1 of Thermostichus sp. MS-CIW-25. NCBI lineage: Bacteria > Bacillati > Cyanobacteriota > Cyanophyceae > Thermostichales > Thermostichaceae > Thermostichus > Thermostichus sp. MS-CIW-25. Next base: position 30,438 of record NZ_JBSSCS010000018.1, on the reverse strand, counting down.
TTTCGTTGGGGAGGAGAGCCGTAGTGGCCTAGGTGAATGTGTTCGCCCCAGTAAAACTCTAGGATCCCATCCCGAGTCCACTCGTCGTAAGACTTGGCCACAGAGGCGGGAGACTCGTATTTGCGAGCAGTCAACAGATAGGCTGCCAAGCCCACGGCCAGCAGCACAGCTATGCCCAAAGCCCAAAAGATTGGATTCATCGGATCAACCATGAAGTTTCTATGAAGTCCCTCTGCGTGGTGGCAATCATTGTCGGTTGGATAGTGCAGCCCCAGGCGGAGTGCTTTCCGGTATGGAGCCAGCCAAGCAAAGGCGCAATCCCATCTTGACCCATCTGCTGGCTCAAGGAAGAAGTCTGGGATCCCGGCAAAGGGCAGCTGGGCGAGATTTTCCAGCACCCATTGGGATTGCTGCGATCGCCTGCTGGGCCGGGGCGGCAACCTCAGTAGCAGCGGCTGCTCCCTACCAAAGGTTGGCGGCGTAGCGAGCAGCTCCCCTCAGCCCCACCTGCGCATTCACCACCACCTGCACCGACAGTTGCTCCAGAAGAGGACGCATCCGCCCCTTATCCAAAAACGAGGACAAAAACTCCCCTTGATGCAGTAGGCGCAAGAGCTTGGGCGCGATCCCCCCAGCGATGAACAGGCCCCCGCGCGGCAATAGGTGTAGGGCAAAGTTCCCGACTGCAGCCCCGTACAGGCTGATGAAAAGCCGCAGACACTCCACCGCCAGGGGATCCCGTGCTTCCATGGCAGCATTGGCAATTTGGGCTGCCGGGTCAATATGCTTAGCTCCCTTTTCCCAAGCCTCAATTTGGGCCAGCAGCTGTTCTTCTCCTGAGCCCCACTGGCTATCCCGCAAAAATTGATAAATGGCAACGATCCCCTGCCCTGAGACCACCCGCTCGGTGGAGACACGTCCGTGCCGTTTTTGCAAATACCTCAAGAGCTCCCACTCCAGAGGGGTGCGCGGGGAAAAGTCCACGTGACCGCCCTCGCTGGCATGAACTTGGTAACCCCCTTCTCCCCAGGTAAGGTAAGCCTGCCCCAAACCCGTGCCTGCTCCCATCACGCCAATCGGAGCCCGCGGTTGACGCTCACCCACTTGCAAGGTGTCCAGATCCTGGTCGCCGAGGGCAAGCACGCCATACCCCACAGCGCTGAAGTCGTTGATCAAGGCTACGCGCGGGATCCCCAGCTCTGCGGCCAATTGGCTCGACTGCAGATCCCAGGGCAAGTTGGTCACTTTGGCAGTCTGTCCCTCAGACCCTGAGCCCCTTGTTTCCATGACGGGGCCGGCCACTGCAAAACAGGCGGCAGCAGGCTGTGGATCTCGCCCCAGCTCCCGCCGAGCCTGGGCCAGAAACTCTCCCACCATCGGGGCAAGGTTGGCGTAATCTTGGCTGGCATAGCGGCAGTGGTAAAGGCTGTGCTCGGGATCCTCGGCATTGACAAGGCTGAGGCTGGTTTTGGTGCCCCCGATGTCTCCTGCCAACAACAAGTCCATACAGTTTCCTCCGGCCAGCACCTCCTTCCCACCCTGACATCTCTGGAGAGAGAATGCCAGGCCCCCAAGGCTTCCCCGCTCCTGCTGGGGAGAAGAGGGAAGGGCAAAGAAGGTGCTATGTTAACTGATGTAAAGGTTTTTAATATTGCATTTTGTCTTCTACACCTTTTTTACCCCCTCTCCAAGATGAGCCTCTGCTGTCCTCTGAGCGTTTGGCCGGGCTGGATCCCCGCCCTCTCTCGGCTCAAAGGCGTTTTCGATCCCACCATGCCATTGGGGGAGTGGCAGCTCTGCTCGTGAGTCTGCCCGTTTTTGTGCAAGCGCCCCTGGTGCGGTATGCCCCTTGGGTCAGCTTGGTGATGTCTTTGGGCTGGCTGGGCCTTAGCTTGCATCTCTACTCCCAGCCCCGTACCCGCCTGTGGGGAGATTTGCTGTACGGCTTTACCCTGACTTGGCTGGCAGGATCCCTGTATTGGGGATGGCTGCGCTTTGAGCCTCTTTGGCACATGCCCATGGAAGCCTTGGGGATCCCGATTGTCTGGTGGGGGACACGGCGACGGTTTGCCCGCATCGGTACCTGGTTTTATCTCGGCTCCCTGTGGGGTACGGCGGTTACAGATCTCTACATTCACTCGGTGGGGCTGCTGCCTGAGTGGCGGCAGGCGATGCAGTTTGACCGGTTGGAGCAGGCGGTTGTCCCTTTTAGGGCGGCCCTCGACAAAATGGCTACCCCCTGGGGCCTGGGTTGGGGCATCGGCTTGGGCCTTCTGTTGCTGGGTGTTGGATTGTGGAGAGTCCAGGGATCCCGCCGCCTGCACCATTGGGCGTTTGCGGGAGCGGTGCTGAATACCCTGTTGGTGGATGGGCTATTCGGCTGGGGGGCAGCTCTGCTGCGGTGAGCTGGGACATCCCCATACCTCTGCTTCAGGTGGGAGTAGAAGTATTGGTAGGGCTGGGAGCTTCATCGGACTCCGTCCTGCCAACGTCAACGGCAGCAGGCGCGGTTGCCGGCAGTGTAGGTTCTGGCTCGGCAGGAGACCACTCCGGTGCCGGTGCGGGCTGAGGCAGAAAGTCGATGACTGTCCAGGTCTTGGAATCCGGTGAGCTGTAGGCCAGCAGCCACCGTTCGGGCACGGTTTTGACGCGGTCGGGCGAGCGTTGTGTAGCAACAGTTTGTGCCTTTTGGTGGGCCAGGGTGAGCTGGAAGGGATCCCCTTTGCGGCGATAGGGGCGGCGGGATCCCGGCGGCTGCACGCTCAGGGTGTAGGTGCCGCTGAGGTGATGGCCTTCCAGGGTTTCTCCTGAGGCCAACAGCAAGGGTTCACGGCGATCCTGGCGGATTTTCACATCCTGCAATTGCAGGCGGGCTGCTAGCTGGTCACTGCCCACCAAGGATCCCACCGGCCCGGACACATGAGCGATCTGATAGGCGAGGGCCTGCTGCACAATCGGCTTTGGCGGTCTAGGGCCGCAGCCGGCCAGCAGCCCCACCAGCACAATAGCCACAAGGCTAATCGTGCCCCGCAGAACCGATCCCTGGCCCCTCCACCCCGACTTCGGCATCGCTTCTCCTGGGGCCATCAGATGGTGACTAGGGTGGGGTGTTGCTTCAAGTATTCCGTATTCACACCGGACTCGCGGGTGAGAGCCACAAGGCCGGTACGGGCGATCTCACGGATGCCAAAGCTGGTCAACATCTTGATGATGGCCACCATTTTGCCGGGATCCCCGGTTACCTCGAGAGTCAAAGACTCCTCCGCCACATCCACAATCCGGGCGCGAAACATTTGGGCCACATCCATAATGGCGGAGCGGGTATCGGGGCTGGCATTGACCTTGACCAGCATCAGCTCCCGTTCCACGCAGGGAACATGGGTGATATCGGTAACTTTCAGCACGTCGATGAGCTTGTAGAGCTGCTTCGTCATCTGCTCCACATCGTGTTCATCTCCCTGCACCACCATGGTGATGCGAGAGATCCCCGGTCGTTCGGTGGGGCCAACGGTGAGGCTGTCGATGTTGAAGCCGCGACGGGCAAACATCCCCGCAATGCGGGTTAAAACGCCAGGCTGATCCTGCACGAGGGCGCTGAGGGTGTGTTTCACGGCAACCAGAGGATAGAGAAAAAGCTGAGAAGAGGTTGGGGAAGCACCTGGGAATAACAATACCCTGAGGAAATTTTACGCCAACTTTGCCGGAATGTTTTTCGCATTGCTCCGGTCGGAGCACAGCTGCAGAGCCGGCGCCCTAGAGAAAGACAGCGCAGCCGTTAACTCTCCAAAGACCCGCGCGTAACCCCCAATTGGCTGTGTAGCTTCAGCTCCTGCCACAGTTGGGATCCGCTGAGTTGACCTTGTAGGAGTTGCTGATAGCGGTGCAGGGTTTGTTGGATCTCGGCGGGGGATTCATGCAAAAATTCGATGCGCAGATAGCGCAGGCCCAAGGCCAATAATTTCGGCACATATTCTGCCCCCGTTTGGGCCTTGCCGTTGTAGAGGGTATTCCGACAGCCGGCATCGGCCTTCAAAATGTGCTCGACATTGGCCCTGTCCCTCAGCTTCACTTCATGTTTTTCGCAAGGGCGACCACAATTGGTGTAATCCGTTCCGCTGGATAAAAAGGCGCAGAAGACACAGTGCTCCATGTGGAACAGGGGCATGTGTTGATGAAGGGTAACCTCATACCTATGGGCGGGGCCGGCTTGCAGCAGGGATCCCAGTTGCTCGTGGTTGAGGTCATAGGAAGCCGTCAGGCGCTCCAGGTTGTAACGGGTTTTGAGATAGTGGGCCGTGATGGGATTGGCCACATTCAAGGAAAAATCCCCAATGCAGCGCTGCCCGGCAAAAAAACGGAGATGGTCGTAATTTCTCACCAAGTAGCCATCGGCTCCGCCGACCAACACTTGCTTTAGGATCCAGGTTTCTCCTGGCTTGGTGATGCGGGGCGGAGCGACCCACAGTTCCACCTCGGGATGGGCGGCTTTGGTTGTGCGGATCACCTCCCGATAGCGGCGGGGATCCTCAAACTCCAGATAGATCTGCCTAATACCGCTGGCTATCGCCGCCGGCAGTTGCGCCGGATCCCGCACCAACACCACCAACTGCGGGGATCCCCTTGCGGGCTCCTCCTGAGAAGGCACCAGATCTTGCCAGCGAGCTTCAGGGTTGAGTTGCCAGCGCGGGGGCTGAGCTCGCAGAGCTTGTAGGCGTTCCACCGCTTGTCGGCGCATCTGGTTGAGCAGGCTCACCGGCAGCATTACCTCCCCCTGCAAGGCATTGTGCAGGGATCCCAACTTGAAGGGAGTGGAGCCCAAACGGCCCAGTTGCTGTCGCAGTTTTTCGGTGGTGAGGGGTTGGCGGTGGGCAGCTTCCAGGGGCAGCGGCGAATCCACCTGCACCGTATGGCCTTGCTCATCCCGCAGGATCAGCGTCAGCGGGGATCCCACTTGGCCGTGAACCTCCATGTGGACAGGCCGCTGAAAGCGGGGGTGATCCCCGGCGTAGCTTTGGCGCAGGCGCTTTTCCAGTTCCGGGTCGCTGGTCTTCCAGAGGCGATCCCCCACCCGCAGACGTTTGAGATCAATGACCCCCTCTCCGAAGCTGAGCCAGGCCAGCCCCTGCTTCTCTTGCACGCGGTAAACCCGTCCCCCCTGCTCCGGTAACTCCGGCTGCCCCTGATCAAACACCACGCCATCCCCGGCTTTGAGGGGTGCCTCCAGCCGGATCACCACCTGATCCTGTTGGATCCCCACCACCTGCCCCAGGTAAACCCCCCGTTTCTTGCCAAACCGCGCGTGCACCAGCTCCTGGTTGTTGATGCCCCGCAGCCAGCCTGTGTAGAGCCCACGAGAAAAGCTCATCTCCAGCTCGTAGCGTTCCTGTTGCGAGGGCTGCCACGGCTGTCCCACCCCCAGCGCATCCAAGGCCTGCCGATACACCCGCGTTACATTGGCTACATATTCTGGGGATTTCAGTCGGCCCTCAATTTTCAGACAGCGGATCCCCAGCTTCACCAGCTCCGGCAGCACCTCCAGCCCGGCCAAATCTTGAGGGCTGAGCAGATACCGCTTTTCGCCTAAGTCGCGGCGGATCCCATCTACCACCAGCTCATAGGGCATGCGGCAGGCTTGGGCACATTCCCCCCGATTGGCCGAACGCCCCCCCAGCGCCTCGCTGGTCAGACATTGCCCCGAGTAGGCCACGCACAACGCCCCATGCACAAAGACCTCCAGAGATAGAGGGGATCCCTTCTCTTGCAGATAGGCCTGGATCTGGGCGATTTCCTGGAGGGAACATTCCCGCGCCAGCACCACCACCTCACAGCCCAGCTCAGCGGCAAACTCCGCTCCCACTCCACTGGTGATGGTCATTTGCGTGGAAGCATGGATGGGGAAATCGGGGGAAAGATGCCGGATCAGGCGGGCGATGCCAATATCCTGCACAATCACCGCATCCACCCCCGCCGCGATCATCGAGCGGATGTATCCCTCGGCTTCCGTCAGCTCCCTTGGAAAAACCAGAGTATTCAAAGTAACATAGCCCCGTACCCCCCGCCGGTGCAGCCAGGCCATCAGTTCCGGCAAATCCGCTTCCGTAAAGTTGCGGGCGCGCATCCGGGCGTTGAAGCGCTCCAGCCCAAAATAGATGGCATCGGCCCCGTTTTCCACCGCCGCCTTGGCACACTCCCAATCCCCTGCCGGAGCCAGCAGTAGGGGCAGCTCAGCGGCACAACGACTCGTCTCTACGGGGCTCATCCCAGAAGCACTCATCGAGAAGCACTTTACTGTAGATGAAGAAGATGAAGAGGAAAAAGCCAAGGGATCCTTAACCCATTCAAACGCAAAAGACCTGAAAGACGGAACCGCTCCAACGCGGAAGCGTCACGCAGCGCGAGCAGTAAACCCAGGACTCCGTACGTGCCTATTCTGGCGGCTGTTGGCAACTCCTTGATGCTGGAAAACCGTCAGTCTCTGAGGGCTTGCACCACTGGGGAGCCAGCTCTCGGCTAGCGCTTGCAGAGCCGATATACAGGCAAAGTGAAATGAAAGCTGCTGCCTTTGCCCAAGGAAGACTCCACCCAAATCTGGCCGTAGTGGGCACGCACAATCCGTCGGCAGAGGGAAAGGCCGATGCCATAGCCCTCCTGCTGCTGATCCCGGGACAGGCGGACGGAATCGGAGAAGATGCTCTCTTGGTCGGCTTCCGGGATCCCAGGGCCAGTATCGCTGACGGTCACCTGCACCTTTTGGCTGGTGCGATGGAGGACATCGAGGCGGATGGATCCCCCGGCGGGGGTGTACTTGATGGCGTTGTCCAGCAGGTTGAACAGAACTTGGCGGATCTTGTCGGGATCCACGTGAACGGAGGGCAGATCCACAGGAATATCCGCTTGAAACTGCAGCCGCTTGCCTTGAATGCGCGGCCACAGCTCCTCGATCACCGACTGACACAGAGTGGGCAACTGGGTTTCTACGGCTCGAATTCTCAGCTCCGAGGCAGCGCCGCGGGCCGACTCCAGGATATCGGTGATCATGCTGTCCATCTTGCGCAGTTGCTGGCGGGCGTGATCGAACAACTGCCGCTCCAGGGCTTTGTCCAGGGATCCCTCCCGCCCCTGCTGCAGGGTTTCGACCGCCAGAGCCGTGGCCGTCAGGGGGCTGCGCAAATCATGCACCAGCATGGCCAGAACGCGATCTTTGAAGTCCAACTGCTCCCGCAATTGGGCCCGCTCCTGCCGCAGCAAAAACACCTCTTCCGACATTTGCAACAGCGCCTCGGTGGTCGGAGGGGAGGCGGGATCCCGTCCTGCTCCTTCTTGATGGGCGGCCAAAGCCGCTTGGCCTTGCCAACGGGGCCACCACACTTCCAACTGCGTCGCCAAGTCTCCGCCCGCCAAAACCTGAGCAGGCAAGGGCTCAGCCTTGACCAGAGCCGGAGTCGCCACCAGCTTGTAATGCTCTGCTAGGTAGGGGTGCTCCTCCAGTGGCACCACTTCCAGTTGGGCAGGGTATTGACCGGGCAACCCCTGGATGTGCTGGCGCAGATGTTCCTCAAGTTCGGCAACGACAGCTCGACTCTTGGCAAACAACAGCAGGCGAATGACAGAACGAGCGGAGGTGAGATCTGGCGAAGTCTGCATAGGCCAAAATCCAGTCGCGTTAGCGATGCGTAGCATTAAAGCCAAAGGTTGGCGTTTCAGCAGCCGGGATTGCCGTGCGCTCGTTCGCGGAAGCGGACCGTAGGTCCAACCGTAGGAGCCATTGCTGCTTGTTCCTTCCTAACACCTAATCTTGGGAAAAACTTAAGGAGAGACATTGAACGTAATGAAAGACTTCCCAAGGTGTGCCTCTTCCGCCCCAGGAACAACCGCGGGAGGGTATTGCCAGGACATTCTCGCGGAACCCAGGTTATAACTATACTGCGGACACCAGAAACGGTTGTTTAAGGCACTGGTAACGGTCGATTGGGGGTGTTGTAAACCACCCCAGAGGCCCGTGGTTGGCTTGCTAACTGCAGGGCTACCGAAAGCCCGCCCTGTACTGCGAAGCAGTTAGGGTCGGGTAGTTTACTGAAACAGGTAGGCCAGCCCCACCAGCAAGGCCACTAACCCCACTGCCGTCAGGGTGAAGTGCAGCAGGGAGGTTCTGCCTTTGCGCACCATGTTGCGCATAGCCAGGCGGGTATAGCTCACCTGCGGGGAGGATCCCGCCCCAACCGAAGGAGAATCTGCAGAAGAAGGCTGCGCCATCAGGATAACCAGAGCGATAATTTACCCTACCTTTAGGCTAGCTTAATCTGCTCCTCCGGATAGAGGTGTTTCCCAAGCTTCGACCTTCCTGCTGAAGAAGGGCCATAGCTGTCGCGCGGGGATCTTCCGGTGCCAAAATAACGACAGCATCCCCCTCTTTTGCCCCTCATGTTGCAAGTTCAGCATCTTTCCTACCATCCGGCAGGCGTTTCCCAGCCCATTCTCAACGATCTCTCCTTTGAGTTGGGCCTGAACCAGTTGGGGCTGATCGTGGGCAAAAGTGGGGCGGGCAAGAGCACCCTGCTGGAGATTTTGGCTGGCTTGGCGCGGCCCACTCAAGGACGGATTACCTGGGGAGGGGCAGAACTTTCCCCCAACCGCTTGCGCAGCATGGCGGGGTTGGTGTTTCAGTTTCCAGAGCGCCACTTTTGCGGCTTGACGGTGCTGGAGGAAATGCGCTTTGGTTATCCAGAGCTACAGAGAAAAGAGATCGAAAACGCCCTCAGACAGGTGGGATTGGAAGGGATCCCTCTACATACCTCCCCAAACCGCCTCAGCGGCGGGCAACAGCGGCGCTTGGCCCTGGCCGTCCAGTTGATCCGTGGCCCGTTTTTGCTGTTGCTGGATGAGCCGACGGCAGGATTGGATTGGTCGGTGCGACGGCAGTTGATCGAGCTGTTGGCTCGGCTAAAGTCCACCTGGACGGTGCTGGTGGTTTCCCACGACCCGGAGGAGCTGTCCTCCATTGCCGATGTGCGGTGGACATTGCAGGCGGGATCCCTGAGGCCGGTGGCGGCGGAGGCTTTGCTTCAGAGGTAGCGGCGGGGATCGACCGGTTGGCCGTTGACGCGCACTTCAAAGTGAACATGGGGCCCGGTGGAGAGGCCGGTGGAGCCGGAAGCAGCAATTGCTTGCCCCCGCTGTACCTGCTGGCCTACCCCAACGGCAACGCGGCTGTTGTGGGCGTACAGGGTGGTGATGCCGCCCCCGTGATTCACAATCACCGTGTAGCCATAGCCGCCGTACCAACCGGCGTAGATGACGGTGCCCCGGTCTGAAGCTCTGACTGCGGTGCCGGTGGGCACACCAAAATCGATCCCCGCATGAAAGCGGCGACTGCGGTAGAGGGGGTGAACCCGCCAGCCAAAGCCGCTGGTGATCGGCCCGCGCACCGGAGCAATGAATCGGCCTGTCCCTTGAACGGGATCCCTGCCCCCCTGCTGTTGGGCCTGCTGGGCGATCAGTTGCTGGATGAGGAGAGTCAACTGTTGGGAATCGGCTTCCAGCCGCCGTTGGGCTGCTTCATAGGCCGCGCGTTCGTTGGCCAAGCGGCCCACCAGTTGCTCTTGGGCGGCAGCCTGCTGCTGCAGTTGATTCTTCTGGGCGGCCAGCTCCTGCAAAATCAAGGAAATCTCGTTGCGCTGCATCTCCAGGGCAATGCGCTGTTGATCCACCTCTTTGGCCATTGCTTGCAGCTCTTGGATCAACTGCCGATCCGCCTCGATCAACAGTTGCAGTTGGTGGCGGCGGTCGAAAAACTCGTTCAAGTCACGGCTGGTGAGCAGCAAAGCCCACCAATGTTCGGCCCCCTGTCGCTGCATGTAGCGCAAACGGGCAGCCGTGCCCTGTTGCTGCCGTCTCAGGCGGTCTTCCAGCTCCTGTAGCTCCTTTTGAGCTTGCTCCAGGGCTTTCTGGGCTTGTTCCAGACGATACTGATTGTCGCGAAGGCTGGATTCGGTCTGTCGAATGTTTTGCTGCAGGGATCCCATGCGGCGGCGGGCTTCTTCTTCTGCTTGGCGCAGTTCTCCCAAGCGGCGCTGAGTGCTCTGGATTTGTTGCTGGATCTGCTGCTGCCGCTGTTGCAATTGGTTGACATTCTGCGCCTGAGACGGGGCAACCCCCCCCAGTCCCCCCAACAGCAAGAGGGTGAGCAATCCAAGCATCACCCACACTTTCAGTCTGCGTGCCCCACGACTCAGACTCGTCACTCCTCACACCCTCTGCAACCGACCCATCGACCCTAAGGATACAAAGATCCCCACGGATCTGATCGAGCCTGAGCTGGCTATTGCCGGTTATGGCTGCTTGACAAGAAATAGAAAGAAGCGACAGGACATAAGAAAAAGACCCTAGCGACACAGCGGCGTCACTCTCAGGAGCAGTGAAACTATTCGTTTCTTTGTTTTGACTTTCCTCTCCCAGGGAAAGAAGGGTTAGGGGCGAGGGGCAACCGGGAACTGTCTCAAACCTGTTTGAAATAACCACACCGCTGTTAGGCTCGTACTAACCTTTGGATCTCATGGGTCTGATGGTGGGCAGCCCAACCCACCGGCGAGCGACAGCGACCTCAACATCTGGCAAAGATGAGAAACCGATGAGAGGGTATTTCCCCACAGATGGTATTCGAGGATTTTGAGTGCGGTTTCGGGAAAGGGTCACAGCACCCCTGGCTACTCCATCTGTGGCAGCAGCCGCTGATCGCGGTGATCCGCCTCTGTGCCAGCCCAGCCCAGGCCCTAGAGGGATCCATGCTGGCCATCCGGGCCGGGATCCGCCACATTGAAATCACCACGCAAGTTCCCCAATACCTGGAGTTGATTGCCCAACTGCGGCAAGACCACCCGCAGTGTTGGATAGGGGTGGGCACTGTTCTCAATCGACAGATGGCGGAGCAGGCTTGGCAGGCAGGAGCCCAGTTTTGCGTTTGCCCCTTCACCGATGAGCAAGTCATCCGTTGGGGTCGGGAAGTAGGGCTGCCCATCGTGCCCGGTGCCCTCACCCCCGGCGAGATCTGGAGGGCGTGGCAGGCGGGGGCAACGGCAGTGAAGGTGTTTCCGGTGGAGAGCATGGGGGGATCCCGCTACCTGCGCCATCTACAATCGGTGCTGGGATCCCTGCCGTTGATCCCCACAGGGGGAGTCACCTTGGCCGGGGCAGCGGAATACCTGCAAGCAGGGGCCTGGGCGGTCGGCGTTGCCGGAGATCTGTTCCCGCCAGAGGATTTGCATTCGGGCTGCCATGAGCTGGAGAATCGACTACGACAGGCGCTGAAACAGCTGGCAGAGCAAAGAAGCAAAACCTGGCCCAATCTGGGCAAACCAGTAGAATAAGGGGCGTGGTGTGAGTGAGGCCCGCATGGATGGATTTTTAGATCTCTATCTGCAATTCAACATCCCCAGCCCGGTTGAAGAAGCCACTTGGCGTCATTGGTTCGAGATCTGGCTGAAAGAGCTGGGAGTACAGGAGCCATGCGAGCTCAGCCTTTGCCTCACTTCCGATGAACACATCCGCCAGCTCAACCGCGAGTTTCGCCATCTCGACGAGCCCACCGATGTGTTGGCCTTTGCCGCGCAGGAGATGTTTGCCCCCTTTGAGATCCAAGACGTAACGGGGGTACGCCTGCTGGGGGATATTGTGATTTCGGTGCCCACCGCCCGCGCACAAGCCAAGGCGCAGGGGCATCGTCTTTCGCAAGAGTTGGCCTGGTTGGCCAGCCACGGGTTGCTCCATCTGCTGGGGTGGGATCACCCGGATGAACTGTCCCTGCAGCGCATGTTGCAGCAACAGCGACAGTTGCTCGCAGCCATCCAACTGGATGGGGAGGTGGCCCATGGCCAACAGCCCTAGTCGGTTGCCGGAGCGTTCTCGCCTGGCGGTGTTCCGGCGGCGCGTCCATTCCGGGCCCATCGGTGTAGACCCAGCGCCTATCTCTGAGGCCGATCCCGCAGCAACTGCCGAGCCTTCGGGGATGGATCCCTGGCGACGCCCCCCCTCTTGGCAAGTGGCTGACAACTTGGGCAAAAGTTTCTACTACGCGGGCAAGGGCTTGGTCTATGCCATCCGCACCCAGCGCAACTTGCGCATTCACATGGTGATGGCGGTGATGGCCTTTGGCCTTGGGCTGGGCCTACAGCTGAGCGCCCTGGAAATGGCCGTGATTAGCCTAACCAGCGGTTTGGTGATGGCGCTGGAGCTGGTGAATACCGCTCTGGAAGCAGTGGTGGATCTCACCCTGGGCAGCAAGTACCATCTCCTGGCCGAGATCGCCAAAGATTGCGCGGCAGCAGCCGTGTTGATGGCGGCAGCGGCATCCTTGATGGTGGCGGCTTGGCTATTTCTTCCGCCTTTGGTGTTGCTGCTGCAAGACGGCTTCCCGGCAGCAGGGTAGCTCCCCGATTGGAGAGGGAGTTTCCTATCCAGACGGCTGGGAGTGGATCACCACCCGTCCTCCCTGCCGGTCCAGGTTGAGCAGTTTGGCCTCCGCTTCAATATCCAACTGCGCCCAAGCGCTGACCATCGCGGATCCCACCCGTTCCCGATTCTCGGGAGCACAGAGGGCCAAAAGGGTAGGCCCGGCTCCGCTGATCACCACTCCATAGGCTCCGGCAGCCATGGCTGCAGCTTGAACCGTTTTGAACCCGGTGATCAGCTCCATACGCGCCGGCTGGTGCAGCCGATCCTGCAGGGCCACCTTCAGCCAGTCCACCCGCCCCGACTGCAGGCTGCGGATGAGTAGGCCCAGATGGCTGCTGGAAAAAACTGCATCCGCCAAGCTGACGGATTTGGGCAGGATCTCGCGGGCCGCTTGGGTGGAAAGCTTAAAGTTGGGCACCACAGCCAGGATGCCAATGCTCTCATGCCACTCCACCGGACAGAACACCCACTGCCCCTGCTGTCCCTGCACACAAAGCTGACAACTGCCCTGCAAGGCGGGCACCACATTGTCTGGATGGCCTTCTAGGGCAATGGCCAGTTGTAGGAGGGTTTCGGGAGCTAAGTTAAGCGCCCCAATGGCATTGGCCCCCAGCAAGCCGCCGACAATGGCGGTAGCAGAACTGCCCAACCCCCGCGCCAGCGGCACGTTGAGGGTGATTTCGATTTCTACCCCCGGCACAGGCTTACTCAGCAGCTCAAAGGCGCGGCAAAAAGCCCGGTACACCAGGTTGTCCTTGCTCTGGCTAATGTGGTCGCTGCCGCGGTAGTGGATGCTGAGGCCAGAAGGGATCTCGCGAAAATAGAAGTGATTGTAGAGCTCTAGGGCTGCACCGATGCAGTCGAACCCTGGCCCCAAATTGGCGGTGGTGGCCGGGACGATCACCTCTACGCGTTCTTTGACCAAGGGGACAACTCCTCAGTGAACGGCGGGTAACTCAATGTTTGCGGGTTAGTGCCTACGGGCTCCCATTATCCTACGAACGATGGCCGAACCTTGGATATTCTCCCCACCTCTGCTCAGCCTGCAGCTTGCCGAGGCGAACGCGCTGATCCAGCGGAGCTTTTGGACTATCCCGAAAGGTTTCTGACCATGATTGGTTCTTGTGACTTATTTGTGACTTCATTGAGTATCGGGAATGTTGGGCCTGTTTCAACTCCAGCCTTTGCCATTGGCTGAACCCATCAGGGATCCTGAAAGAAGTGCGGGAGGGATCGGGGGGTGCAGGGGCTGTCTTGGTTGGTGTTGGGTTTGAGCTATGTCGGGCTGGGACTGGGATCCCTGCCCAGGCTGCGTATGAACCGGGCCACCATCGCCCTGGTGGGATCCGCCCTGTTGATTGGCTTGGGGGCCTTGTCGCTACGGCAGGCTTGGGAAGCCATTGACCCAACCACGATTGTGTTTCTCCTGAGCATGATGGTGGTGAACGCCAGCTTGTCTTATGGGGGGGCTTTTCAGTTGGCTTTGCTGGGCTTGATTCGGGTGAGCCGCAGCCCCTTTGGCCTGTTGATCATGCTGGTGTTCGGCAGCGGGCTGCTCTCGGCTTTTTTGCTCAACGACACGCTGGCGCTGGTATTCACCCCCCTAACTTTGCAAGTCACAACGGTGTTGGGGTTAAACCCGATTCCCTATCTGCTGGGCTTGGCGGCAGCCACCAACCTGGGATCCGTCGCCACCCTGAGCGGCAACCCGCAGAATATCCTGATCGGCTCCTTCTCTGGGATCGGCTATCTGGAGTTTGCTGCCCAGATGACCCCCATTGCTGTGGTGGGGCTGCTGCTGGAAGTGGGGTTGCTGTGGCTGTACTACCCTGAGGTGCGCTCGTTGAAACCCTTTGCTCGGGTGCCTTGGCTGCCGCTGCGGCTCTATCCGCCCCTGTTGCGCAAGAGCGTGGTGATTACGGGGGGGCTGTTTGTGGCCTTTGTAGCCGGACTTCCCTTGGCAGAATCGGCCTTGGTGGCGGCAGCCCTGTTGTTGATTACCCGCAGGCTGAAGCCGGAGCGATTTTTGGGGCAGGTGGACTGGAATCTGCTGGTGATGTTTTCCGGGCTGTTCATCCTAACGCGGGCAACGCGAGAGCTGGTCACTGTTTGGGGGATGGGCTTGGGATCCTTGGCAGAGAGTCTGGCGGGATCCCCTCTTGCCCTGCTGAGCAGTGTGGCCGTTTTGTCCAACATCATCTCCAATGTGCCGGCGGTGCTGTTGCTGCAATCGTTGCTCCCTCGGCAGGAGACTACCGCTTGGTTGTTGCTGGCTGCCGGCTCCACTTTGGCGGGCAATTTGACTCTATTTGGGGCGGTGGCCAATCTGATCACGGTTGAGGCAGCGGCCAAAAAAGGCTATGTGCTTTCGTTTGGGGAACATCTGCGCTTTGGCCTGCCCCTCACTCTCCTAACCCTGGGGTTCAGTGGGTTGTGGCTGTACCAGCCTTTCCTGTCTTCTCCACCGCTCAGATGACCTCTGTCGAGGGATCCAGTGGGGCTGTGACTGGCTTGTCGGGATCCCTGTGTATGATGGGAAAGAGAGTTTAAGAAACGTAACGTGTCTTCTCCACTATCGCAGGCGGTCATTCTCATCACAGGGGCAACAGGGGGTATCGGCAGTGCCCTTGTGCCCATGCTGGCTCAGGCTGGATCCCATCTGGTCTTGGCCGCTCGGCGAGAGGAGCCTCTGCGAACTCTGGTGGAGAAATCAGCCTCTTTGGGGGCTGCCTCTGGAGTGGGGATCCCTACCGATGTGACGGACTATGCCCAGGTAGAGGCCCTGGTCAACCAAACGGTGCAAACGCATGGGCGCATTGACGTGCTGATTAACCTGGCCGGGGCCGGGATCCTGAAGCCTGCTCCCCAGCTAACCCCCGCAGACCTGGAGCGGATGATAGCGGTCAACCTGAAGGGCAGCTTCTACACCAGCCAACTGGCTGCCAACCCCATGCGGGAGCAAAAATCCGGCCACATCCTCAATTTCCCCGGCGTCCTTGGACGTTATCCCATGGCGATGGCCTCTGCTTACTGTGCGGCCAAGTTTGGGGTGGTCGGGTTTAGCAAGTGCATGGCCGATGAGCTGAAGCGCTTTGGAGTCAGATTTACGCTGTTTTACTTCGGGGGCATCGACTCACCCTTCTGGGATCCCATCAGCCTGAAGGTGCAACGAGACAAGATGCTCAGCCCTGCCACGGCTGCGGAAGCCATCTGCTTTGCCCTTACAGCGCCCGCTGGTGCTGTACCGAGCGAGATAGTGTTGCAGCCGGAAAGCCACCAATTCCTTTGACCAAGTGTTTTGCCGTCCTTTTGCTGGGGTTGAGGCGGCAGCAGCTTGTCTTTTGGTGAAACAAGCGCTCGAGTTTCTCTCTTGGGCTCCCCCCGTCTCAATCTTGCTCTCTGCAGCCCAAAGCGCCAGCGGGGATCCTCATTTCTCGACGGCAACGTTGGATCAGATCTCCCGACACCCCCACCAACCGTCCTAGCCATTCGTCCGGCACAGAAGCAAGCAACGCCGGGCCAAACTGCTGATGAAGATGCTGCCAGAGAAGCGCAGCCCGCCGCGGCTGGGGTAAAGTGGTCGGCTAGCTGCGCAAGGTAACCGGAAATTGTGTTGTCAACTGCACCCTCACCTGGTTTTGCAGAGCTTCTACCTCCGCATCCGTGAGGGTGCGATCGGGAGCACGGTACACCAGGCGGAAGGCAAGGCTGCGCTGCCCTGCAGGTACGCCTTGACCACGGTACTCGTCGAAAAGCTGCACCGATTGGAGAAGTGCTCCGCCCGCTTGACGGATAACCTTCTCGATCTCGCCAACGGAGAGGTCGAGCGGCGCAAAGAAGGCGATATCCCGATCGGCAGCGGGAAAAGGCGAAAAGGGGACAAATTGCACAATGCCCCGTCTCTCCAGGCTTTCCAGCAAGGGATCCAACTGCAACTCAAAGCCATACACCTGATCTGGCAGCCCCTTTTCCTGACAGAGGCGGGGGTGCAGTTGCCCGAACAAACCGATGCGGGATCCCTCGAGCCACAGGCCGGCCTGGCGACCGGGGTGCAGCAGCGGCGATTGCTCTTCAGGGGGATCCAGACGAAACTCCGGGCCAAATCCCAGCCGCTCCAGGGCAGAGACCAGCAGTCCCTTGGCCTCGAACCAGTCCATGGGTCGGTTGCGGTGCTGCCAATCGTGGGGATTGGGATCCCCGCCCAAGATACCGCCGATATGCTCAGCTTCCCGGTAAGGGTGGGGGTTGGGGGGAAGGGCATGGGCAAAAACACGACCGATTTCAAAGGCTTGGAGCGGGCCGTTGCCTTGATCCCAGTTGAAGCGGAAGGCCTCCACCAGGCCGGGAAGTAGCGCATTGCGCACGGCTGAATATTCAGGCGAAAGTGGATTGGCAATCCTCACCAAAGATCCATCCTCCTCCGCTGGGCAGAGGGAGATGTGATACACCTCCGTCAGGCCAATGCCCCGCAGCACTTCTCGGATCTGGCGGGTGAATGTTTCCCGCGCCGAAAGGGATCCCACCTGCGGCTCGGTGGGTAGGGTTTCTGAGAAGCGGTCATAGCCGTAGAGACGGGCAAACTCCTCGATGAGGTCGATCTCCCGCTCAATGTCCCGCAGGCGATAGGGGGGAACGACGACCTGCCAAACGCAGCTGGCCACGGTTGCCGTCTCGGTAGCGGGGGAGAGGGCACTCTGGGAATTGGCCCCTTCGCAACGGGAGAGCTGAAAGCCCAAGGCAGATAGGATCTCCTCCACATCCGCCGCCTGCACCTCGTCCCCCAACACATCGATCAGCCGCGACAGCCGCAATTTCAGGGTGCGTTCCAGGGGGGGCCGCCGGTCAAAGGTGGTAAGGCCGGTTACTGCTCCCCCTGCCAGTTCCAGGATCAACTGCACCGCCCGATCTCGGGCCTGATCGAGGGTGGCAAAGTTAACCCCTCGCTCATAGCGAGTCGAAGCCTCGGTACGCAGACCTTGAGACCGGGCCGAGCGCCGCGTCACCGCCGGATCGAATACGGCTGCTTCCAAGAAAATGCGGGTGGTGGTCGAGCTGACTTCGGTTTCTTCCCCTCCCATGACCCCGGCCAGGGCTACCGGTTGGCTGCCGGCCACAATGAGATGGCTATCGGCTTGCAAGGTGCGGGTTTGGCCGTCCAAGGTCTTTAAGGTTTCTCCCGGCTGGGCAAAGCGCACCTCGATGGTGGGTTTCTTCTTGCCCATGACCTGGAGCAGGCGATCCCAGTCGAAGGCGTGCAAGGGCTGGCCCCATTCCAGCAGGATCAGGTTGGTAACATCCACTACGTTGTTGATGGAGCGCATCCCGGCGGCGGCCAGTCGGTGTTTTAGCCAGTCGGGGGAAGGGCCGACTTTCACCCCCTCGATCAACACGCCACTGTAGGCGGGGCAGGCTTTGGCGTCGGCAATGCGCAACTGAAAGTTGGGGATGGGCTTGGTTTGGAGAGGCTGGACGAGGGGCAGGCGCAGCGGGTTGCGGGTGAGGGCAGCCACTTCGCGGGCGATCCCCACCATGCTCAGGGCATCGGCCCGGTTGGCGGTGGAAGTGAGATCCAGCACCACATCGTCCAAGCCTAGAAGGGGGCGCACATCAGAGCCAAGCGGATGAACCTCCAGATCCAAGTCGGGCGGGAATTCGTGGATCCCTTCGGAAGATTTCTCCAGCCCCAGCTCTGCCAGAGAGCAGATCATGCCCTCCGAGATCACCCCCCGCTTGTCGGCTTTGGCAATGGTGAGGGAGAGGGCGGGCAAATGGGTGCCGGGCGTGGCCACTGCTACCAGGATCCCAGGGCGGGCGTTGGCAGCTCCACAGACAATGGTGGCAGGCCGATTGGATCCCAAGTCCACCTGGCAAACCTGCAGCTTGTCGGCGTTGGGGTGAGGCTCGGCAGCCAGGATCCTGCCCAAAACCACCCCATCTGCCCAGGTGCGGCGGTCTTCGATCTCTTCCACTTCAAACCCCGCCAGGGTGAGGGCCTCTCCCAGTTCTTCGGGTGAAAGTTGGAAATCCACCAGTTCTCGCAGCCACTTCAAGGAGATGCGCATCGCTGAGCCATCGGTGCAAACGCCGCACCCATTATCGCTCACCTGGCCCTCTTCTCCAGCCGGGATCCCGGCCCAAGATCGTGGGATGGCATAGACCCGGTTCTGGCCGGAACCGGTGGGACAGGGTGGGATGCTAAAACAGTGAAGGCGAGGGCTGAGGTCAGATCCAGCGCCTAGCAAGGTGAGGAAAGATGAAGGAAGACTGGGCAAAACGGTTGCGCAACGGGTTGATTGCCGCAGTAGCTGTGCTCTTGGCAGCAGGACTGTTTTTGGCTAACCAAGGGCGTCAGGCGGGCAGCAACTTAGAGGCTCTAGCCCAAGAGGCCATACCTTGGGAGCAAGCTCAGGCCAATGGCAAACCTTCTTTGGTGGAGTTTTATGCCGATTGGTGCAGCACCTGTCGTGCCATGGCACCCCTCCTGGCCAGCCTGAAACAGGAATTTGCCGATCAAGTCAACTTTGTCATGCTCAATGTGGATAATCCCAAGTGGCTGCCAGAACTGAGCCGCTACCGGGTGAACGGCATCCCCCATTTTCTGTTTTTGGATCGGCAGGGAGAAGTGCTGGGATCGGCGATTGGCGAACAGCCGCCGCCGATTTTGCGGGCCAATGTGTTGGCTCTGGCAACCGGACAGCCCCTGCAGTTGACCAATGCCGGGCCAGTGTCTGCGCTGGAGCGGAGCGGGCCTATCCTCCCCAATCAGCCGGATCCCCGCAGTCATGGTTAGGAGTTTGGTCCAGGGTTTTGTTGTCTTGGACACAGGCGGAAAGGTCTGGCCTCGGTTTGATATTGGATAACTTCTATCCATTTTCGTAGCTCACAAGAACAGGCTATGGCTGTCGAGACAACACCGATTTTGCCGGATCCGCAACGGTTGATCCCGAGCGAGCGCCTCAGACAACTGAATGTCCGCTCCAATTCAGCCGGGCTCCGGCAGCTTTTGGGACATTTGGCGGTGATGGCGGTGAGTGGCAGCCTGTGGGTGACCCAGAAAGGTGTCAATGGCTGGATTGCCCTGCCGGCGCTGGTGGTTTACGGGGCCAGTTTGGCGACGATGTTTGCTGCTTTGCACGAATGTGTACACCGCACCGCTTTTGCCAGCCCAAAACTGAATGACGGGGTAGCCTGGGTGGCGGGCTTGCTCTCATTTTACAACAGCACTTTTTATCGCCGATACCACAAATGGCACCACCGCTATACCCAGATTCCGGGCAAGGATCCGGAGCTGGAGGATCCCAAACCCCAGAGCTGGCCGGAGTATTTGCTCGAGCTGAGCGGCTTGACTTGGTGGATCGGCAAGGTGAAGACCTACATCCGCATAGCCAGCGGCCAGTTGCAAGGCTATCCCTACATTCCTGAATCGGCCCGCCAAGAGGTCATTCGTTCGGTGCGGTTGCAGCTAGGGGTCTACGGCCTTGGGAGCTTGCTCTCCCTTCTGCTGGGGGATCCCTGGATAGTGTGGCTGTGGCTGTTGCCTTTGGCGGTAGGGCAGCCGATCTTGCGCTTCATTTTGCTGGCAGAGCACACAGGCTGTAGCCAAACCGAGGATCCCTTCTCCAATACCCGTACCACCCTTACCCTTTGGCCAATCCGCTTTTTGATGTGGAATATGCCTTACCATGCTGAGCATCACCTTTACCCCTCCATTCCATTTCATGCTTTGGCCGATGCCCATCAATACCTCAAGCCCCATCTGGCTCATCTAGGGCAGGGGTATGTGCGGGTTCATCGTCAGG
Organism: Thermostichus sp. MS-CIW-25; assembly: GCF_054060015.1. Taxonomy (NCBI): domain Bacteria; kingdom Bacillati; phylum Cyanobacteriota; class Cyanophyceae; order Thermostichales; family Thermostichaceae; genus Thermostichus; species Thermostichus sp. MS-CIW-25. Next base: position 10,192 of record NZ_JBSSCS010000018.1, on the reverse strand, counting down.
TGATTGAACAATTTCAGGCATGACTCACTACACCTGGAGCCTGAACGATTTTCAGCTACAGTGTGGGATCCAACTGCCCCAAATCACGCTCGCCTACGCCACCTACGGGACTCTTTCCCCCCGAAAAGACAACCTGATCCTCTACCCCACCTCCTATGGGGCTCAGCATCCCGACCTGGAGTGGCTGATTCGTCCCGACGGCATCCTCAACCCGCAGCGGTGGTTTATCCTCATTCCCAATATGCTGGGCAATGGCCTTTCCACTTCCCCCAGCAACGATCCAGCCTGTGGCTTGCGGGAAGATGGCTTCTGGTTTAGCCACTGGGACAATGTGCGCCTGCAGGAGAGCCTGATTCGCCAACACTTTGGGATCGAACGCATCCGCCTGATCTACGGCTGGTCGATGGGGGCTCAGCAAGCCTATCACTGGGGATCCCTGTTTCCTGAGCGGGTGGAACGGATCGTAGCCCTCTGTGGCACCGCCAAGACCACAGTTCACAATCGGGTTTTTCTGGAGAGTTTGCGCTCAGCCCTAACTGCCGATCCCGCCTGGAACGGTCGTCGATTTACGGGTGTCCCAGAGCGGGGTCTGCGAGCTTTTGCCCACATCTACGCCAGTTGGGCTGTTTCCCAGCCTTTTTTCAACCAAAAATGCTATGAATCCTTGGGGTATACCTCCCTCGAAGATTATCTAGAGCGAGGTTGGGAGGCCAATTACCGCCGCCGGGATCCCCAGAATCTGCTATCGATGATCGAAACCTGGATTCGCTGCGATATCAGCGACAACCCCATTCACCGGGGAGATTATCGGGCAGCTTTAAGGGCAATCCAGGCCCAAACATTGGTGATGCCCGCCCAGACGGATTTGTATTTCACCCCAGAAGATTGTCGGGCTGAGGCAGAATGGATCCCGAACGCGGTTTACAAGATCATCCCCTCCATTTGGGGGCACCGGGCCGGTAATCCTCATCAAAACCCCAAGGATGAAGCTTTTATTCGCACAGCCGTGCAGGAGTTCCTGGAGAGCTGAGGGCACCTACACAGATCCTACACAGATTGCAGGCGCAGGTGTTGCACCAGAGCCTGTAGCCCCAACAGGTAGCTTTGCGCCCCAAAACCACTGATTTGCCCAATCGCTACGGCGGCGATGTAAGAGTGCTGGCGGAAGGGCTCGCGGCGATGGATGTTGCTTAGGTGTACTTCCACAGTGGGCAATCCTACGGCTGCAATGGCATCCCGAAGGGCGATGCTGGTGTGGGTATAGGCGCCGGGGTTGATCAGAATGCCGACATGCTGCTGGCGGGCGCGGTGAATGGCATCGATGAGCACCCCCTCGTGGTTGGACTGGAGAATCTCCAGCTTCGCCCCTAGCATTTCTGCCTGCCGATGCAGAGCCTGATCGATCTGCTCTAGGGATACTGAGCCGTAGATGCCCACCTCTCGCACCCCCAGCAGGTTGAGGTTGGGGCCATGCAGTACCAAGAGGCTGAGAGGCTCGCCGCCGGGGGCAATGGCAGTCGGATTAACGACGACGATGGGATCCATCTTCTACCGGAATGGGAGCAGGTTGAGGCTGGGGGTTCCCCAGCAGGGTGTCGATCACACGTTCCACCCATTCCCGGATCTTTTCCAGCACCTTTTCTACCCAATCCATCCGATCTGCCTCGCGAGGTTTTACGAAGGGAGTTTATTCGACGGACTTCTATGATAGCGCTTCTTTACCGAGGGGTGTAGAGCTGACTGGCTGGCCGGCCTTTTTCCCCAGCAGGGATCCCTTGTTTTGCCTACCCTTTTACAAGAATCTGAAGAAAATCCAAAACCCCTCAGCCAGACCAGTTCTTCAGCATCTGGCTAATGGTTCTGCAGATGATCCGCAGGGTCATGGAGCGCAGCAGGATCCCCATCTGAAGGTCTGTCCCCGGCAATTCAAATCGCTCCGCCTGGCCCGCCACCGTCAAAGTTAGGGTGGATCCCCGCTGCAGGAAGAGGGCGCCGCCGGGGTTGAGATCCCGTTTCAGGGTTTGCAGCTCTTGATCGGAGGGATCCCGCAGCACCACCAGATCGCTGCCTTCGTAGGCCAAGCCCTCCCGCTCCAGGGTCTCTTCGTCGGCTTCCGCCAAAAGCAGATCCAGTTGGGGATGGCGCAGCAGGGTTTTCACCTGGCGAAAGAGGCTGCCCTGCAGGGGTCTAAAGCTGTGGTTCAGCAGCACACCCTCCCGACAGACGGATCCCACACATGCGTTGGGGCGGTGGGACAAAATATGCTCCACCAAGGTGTGCGCCTCCGCCAAGGTAAGGCGGTTAAAGGTCAAAATCGGGATGCGGGCCGTCTTGGGAAACAGATGGTCGAGGATCGCCCCCGGCACATCCACTCCCGCGCCAATGGCAGGCTTTTGGTGCATGAGCACACCCGGCGCCGCATTGATCTCGATAATCCCCAGGGATCCCTCCTTCCAGGAGCGCTCCAGGCTGGGGGCAATGACATCGATGCCCAAGCACACCAGCGAGAACTGCTGGGCAATGGTTTGGGCCAAAACCACGTTGTCGGGATGGACGGTGGCCGTGACATCGCGGCTCACTCCTCCCGCCGAGAGATTGGATACCTTGCGCAGATAGACCGTCCGCCCCGGTTCCAGCACACTGTCCACTGTCAAGCCTTGCTCTGCCAGAAAGCGCTCCATTGCCTCATCCCATTGGATCGGCCCCAGGGGAGAAGTGGGGGTATCCCAACGGACGGGATCCCGGTTGGCCTGCTCGATGAGCTGCCCGATGGTGCTTTGGCCATCTCCCGTCACTGAGGCGGGGCGTCGTTCCGTGGCCGCCACAAAGCGGCCTCCCACACACAACAGGCGAAAATCGGTGCCCTGCAGATGCTTTTCCAGGATCAGCTGGATGGGCTCCTCAGGGGGAAGGGCTGCCACGGCTACCTCGTAGGCAAAGGCCAGTTCTTCTGGGGTTTGAATGCCTGCTGTTACCCCTATCCCCTTGTGGCCGGCCACCGGCTTGAGCACCACCGGATAGCCGATTTCTTGCGCTTGCTGCAAAGCTTCTGCCAAAGAGGCGACCACCTCTCCCTGGGGCACGGGGAACCCTTGCGCCGCCAGAAAGGCTTTGCAATCGTCTTTGCGGGTGGTGAAGTCAGAGTCGAGATGGCTGTCGCAGTGAAAGGTGGTGGCCACCCCTCGCACCTGGTTGCGACCATAGCCATACTGCATCACCCCTTCATCCCATAGGTAGTAGGTAGGGATCCCGCGTTCGTGAGCAGCCCGCAGGAGGGCATAGACCGTCGGCCCGCCGTACACCGAGTTGCGAAACAATTGCTGCAGGCGGCGCATCTCCCCTTCAACGTCGAAGGGCTCCCCTTGGGCGATGGCTTCCAGCCAATCCCAAGCAAAATAAACCGCGGCACGAGTGGTACGGCCATGCAAGGTCTGCACCGCGATGCGCACATACTCTGGAAACAGGTGACAGCTCCACTTCTGCAAGTGGAGATCCATCTGCAACCGGTTCACCTCCGTCACCAGCCGGGCAAACAAGTGGGCGTAGGAAGGATAAGATCCCTCCTGCAACTGGGGGAAATGGAAGCAGACCTTGGACAGGTAGACATCAATGGGCAGCGGCTGTGGGCACTGGGTAAGGGCAAAGTCGAAGGTGAAAGCGGCTGTATTGAGATAGGGGTTAGGGCCGAGATAATGCTTCAGGTTGAAAATGTCGAAAACATCCGACTCGCGCGCGTTGATGCGGGGCACGCCCGCCGCCTCCTGCAAAACCATAGCCGGCCTCAAGAGAAGGGAAACAACGACCTCAGCGCGGGGAAAACCCAGCTCTCCCGGCTGGGGCCGCTTCCATTATTCCCGATCCGGCCCCCATCCCCGGCGGCTTGCCCTCGCAGCACAAGGGATCCCAGCTAGCCTTTTGCTGGTCAATTAACAGTTGCCTGACAGGCAACTTGGTAACTTGGAAAACCCTTCCCACCCTCTGATCGGGTTGGGGTTATTTCGAGTTGCAGTGCAACTGTTTGCCAATTCTGGGATCCCCTCTCCTCATAATGGGCAAGGGGCTGGGAGTGCTTGCCTGTAGCAGTGCTAGAGGAATGCCTCAGACTTAGACTTGTTCGGAATCACCTAACGATGGGCTTGCCAAGTTGGACTAGCGAAGGGCGCTCAGAAGCACAACATCCATAACCAGCAGCGCCCCAGCAAAGGCCAGCAGGCTGCGCACGATCTGGCGCTCTTGCTTAGAACGATGGGATCCACCCACACGAAGCCATTTCAGAGATTGGGGAAGGCGGTACAGCATAGGAGATTCGGCGGAACCCTAGGGTGATCATGCCCTATTTTGTGGGGTTTGGATTCCCCACGCTGGGGGGGGAGAAACGGCTAGCCCTGAGGGGCAATTCCCTCTAGAGTGAGGGTTAGTCCATTGCCCCTGTCTATGACCACTCCCTTGACCCAAGCCGAAACCGTTTTGCAAAGGTGCTGGGATCATTGGCAATCTCTGGCCAGCCGTCGGGATTTACAACCGGAGTTCAGGGCTCTATCCACTTTGCGCAAGCGCCTCACCGCGCGGCTGTTTTCCATTGCGGTGTTTGGGCTGGTCAACCGTGGCAAGTCGGCCGTCCTGAACGCCCTAACCGGCGAGGAGCGATTGAAGGTGGGCCCCCTCAATGGGGTCACTCAGCAGCCCCAATCCCTGCTGTGGCAGCCGGAGCCAGGGATCCCTTGGCGAGTGAAGCTGGTGGATACTCCGGGTTTGAACGAAGTGGAAGGAGAAGCCCGCGAACAGTTGGCCTGGGACGTGGCCCGCTCGGCAGATTTGATCGTGTTTGTCATCGCCACCGACCTGACCCAGTTGGAATACCAAGCTCTCTCGGAGCTGCGCACCCTGCACAAACCCATCCTGCTGGTGTTGAACAAGTGCGATCTCTACTCCGAAGCGGAGTTGCAGGCCATTTGTGCCCAGATCAGCCGCCACCTAGGCTGGGTATCGCCACAGGAGATTTTGACCGTGGCCGCCTGCCCAAAACCCCTGAAAGTCCGCACCCACTGGCCGGATGGCCGCATTACTTTGGAATGGGAACGGCCTGCACCCCAAATTGAAGCCTTGCGGGGGCGAATTCTGCAGATTTTGCAAACCGAGGCGGGATCCCTCCTGGCTTTGAATGTGTTGAAGCGGCTGGACCGGGTTCAGGCCCAGATTCTGGAAAAACAGTGGCAGCACCATGCCCCCTTTGTGGAGCAATGGGGCAGGATTTTCGCCCTTGGCAAGGGGATGGGGGTGGGCTTAGCTCCGCTGGGGTTGGATTTGCTGTTGGCCCCGCTGCTGGATGGTCTTTGGCTGCTGGGCTTGGAGATCCGGCTGCACCTGCCCCGGAGGGTCTTGTGGAAGGGGCTGTGGCGACCGCTGCTGCTCAATGGGGCTTTGCTGCTGCTAGCAGAAGGAGTAAGTTCCTGGCTGTGGGGAGGCTGGGGCAACGGCCTCTTGCCGGGTCTGGTAGCGGGGATCAGCTTGTACCGCCTGGGATCCCTGGCGCCACAGGTGCTCAGCCGGTTTGCAGCCCGAGCGTTCGGCCTGGAAGCGGGCTTGCGTGCCTTGATTGAACAGGGAAGACCGGCTGTATCAGACCGCACAACCTCCCTGCCAGGTTTTCTCGCCTAGTTCTCAACCATTTCAGCAGCGTGGTAGGAGCTGCGCACCAATGGCCCCGAGCGCACCTGGCGAAACCCCATCCGACGGGCTATCTGGCCCAGCTCGGCAAACTCCTCCGGAGTCCAGTAGCGTTCCACAGGGCGATGCGCCAAAGAAGGCTGCAGGTATTGCCCCAGGGTCAGACGGTCGCATCCCACCGCCAGCAGATCCCGGAAGGTTTCCAGCACTTCTGCGCGGGTCTCCCCATGCCCCAGCATCAGCCCAGACTTGGTGGGTAATCCAGGATTCAGCTCCTTGACCGTTCGCAAAACCCGCAAGGACAGGTCATAGCCGGAGCTGCGCCGTACTGCCTGGGAGAGGCGTCGCACCGTTTCGATGTTGTGGTTGTAGCAAACAGGCTGGGCAGCCACCACACGGGCAATGCACTCGCGATCCCCGCGAAAGTCGGGGGTGAGCACCTCGATCTGGGTGCCGGGGCAGCGCCGCCGAATTGCCTCGATGACCTCCACAAAGCGACCGGATCCCTGGTCGGGCAGATCGTCGCGGGCCACCGAGGTGAGTACCACATAGCTGAGCCCCAGCAGCTCAACCGCCTCGGCCACTTTCTCCGGCTCTGCGGGATCCAACGGTGCGGGCCGTCCACTGGCCACCTGGCAAAAAGAGCAGGCGCGGGTGCAGATCCCTCCCATCAACAGAAATGTAGCGGTTTTTTGGCTGTAGCACTCGGCTCGGTTTGGGCAGCGCCCCTCTTCGCAAATGGTGTGCAGGCCCCGCTGCTTGATCACCTGCTGCACCGCTGAAGTCTCGCTGGCTTTGCCGATGGAACGCTTGACCCAATTGGGAAGAGGGCTAACCGACATGGGAAGAACCATTGCGTTGAAGCTGGGTAGCAGCAGCAAGATAGCGCCCTTCTACAGTCGAAGGATGCAGCGCCTGCTTTGCCATTCTGACATGACGAAGCCCCGAATTTAGAAAAGGGCAGGACTGAGTCTGTGAGCTTCTCGGTTTGCACCCGCGAATCAAAGTCCTCACAGCGCTCAGCCCTGTTCAGTGGGTTTTCAGGGAGGCTAGGCCACCTGGGGAGGTGTGGTCAGCATTTGGTCGACGATGCGCTGCACAATCTGGAAGCCGGTCACCGCCTGCCAACCCAAGATCGCCAGGATCACCACGTTCAATAGAATATGCACGTTGCGCGCCCAGACTTTTTGCCCGTCTTTCATCAGCGGTGCCAGAGCCGCAGAGCTGGCCACCAAGGCCACAATGCCCAACCCGGCCAGCAAGTGAGGCCCAACAAACAGCTTGCCGTTGTTCAGGTAGGTAACCCCCATGCCGCCCAGGGCTCCGAACACCATCAACAACAAGAACAGGGATCCGGCAAGGAAATGCCGCTGACCAAACTTCCCTTTGATCAGCTCCTTGCGTTCTTCTGCCGAGGCAGTGCGCACCCGTCGCGCTTGCAGACCCAGGTAAAGGGCATACAAGGCCAGCGCAAACGCCAAAATCATCAGCACAGGATGAAAGAAGGGCAAGGCCAGCTCTAGCCAGCGGGGAAGTTGAATGCTCATAGAGACCGCGGGAAGAAAGAGGAAGATGCCCCTAAATTAACATAAGTTAATCTCTCTTTTGCGGCTCATGAGACCAAAGGGCGCGCATGGACTCCAACAGTTGAGGCACCCTCTGGGTGAGGTCTTGATATAGGCAAATTTGCTGTTGGCAGCGGGCCAGGTTATGGGCCTTGCGGCTGGGGTAGCGTTGGGGATCCCAATTCCAGTAAGCGTCTTCAAACCAATCCTGCAAAAAGCGCATCCCCAATTCCAGGGTAATCAGTTGGATCCCTTGGAGAAGGAGTTCCGGTTGTAGGGCGTGCAAGTTCCCGGTTTGGGCATAGCCCCGCAACCCGGCCAGGATCGCCTCTGGCTGAAGGGTATTTCCTCGTTTGCCCCAGGAGCGCAGGGCATCCCCCAATTCAACATAGAGATTGTGATACATAAAGGTGTCCAGATCCACCAGGCCCACAAATTGCCCCTGCTCATCGAACAAAAAGTTGTTGAACTTGAGATCGGCATGGATGATTTGAGTTGGGATCCCCGAGGGCAGCAGAAGATTGGGCACAGTTTCGATTAAAAACTGCCATTCTGCCTGCACTTCTGGGGCCGGCTCATACTGGCGTAGCTGTTGCCAAAGGTGAGCCGTATCGTGAAAATGCGGGATCTGGAAGCGAAAACGATAGTCCATCTGGGCCAAGAGTCGATGCAGGTGTCCAACGGCTGCCCCCGCCTCTTCCAGATAGCCCCAATTGGGAGGGGCTGAGTGACAGGATCCCGGCAGACAATCCATGACCCGCCACAGTCCTTCTGCCCAGGCCAAGTGCAGGGATCCATCGCGAGCGCGACGGAATTGGGGGACGGGGAAGCCGTGTTGTCTCAACCATTGGCCGATGGCTTGACCATCTTCGGTGACAGCAGGATCAAATCGGGGATGAAGGCGCTGGGCGATGAAGGATCCCTCAGAGGTGATGAGTTTCCAGGTTTGGTGAATGAGGCCCACTCGGATGGCTTCGGGTGGCTTTGGATCCCCCAGTTGAAAGTGTTGGACAAGGGGATCCAGCCAAGTCAGGTCAAGCATAGGCGAGGAACCATTCAAGCTTGGGGTGCTGGGTCGATCTTTACTGTTTTCCGAGCCCACTCAAACTGCCTATCACACTTACCGCCTTTGAGGCTTAAAGTTCTCTTAAAGTTCTGTTGAAGTTGCTTGGCGTTGGCGATTTTACCATCCTCGATAAACAGGGCAGGCTGTTTGGGAGGGTGCAGCTTTTTATGGGACCACAGCCTTTTTGCGGCTCACCCGAACGGGACTTGTCGCCGAAACCCACTGCCCCATTGGCCGAGAACTCAGGTGTCGTTGTGGCAAACCCGCGAAAGAGCCCCATTTGCTACCTTAATGAAGGTCGCTGGCCGGACAGCCGTTAGGTTCGCTCATCACCCCATGGATACCCGCCTAATCAACATTGGCTTTGGCAACATCGTCGCCGCTGGGCGTGTGGTCGCCATTGTCAGTCCCGAGTCAGCTCCCATCAAACGCATCATCAGCGATGCCCGCGAGAGGGGCCAGTTGGTGGATGCTACCTATGGTCGTCGTACCCGCGCTGTCATTATCACCGATTCCGGGCACGTCATCCTCTCCGCCATCCAACCCGAAACCGTTGCCAACCGCTTCCTGACGGCCAAGCCCGGTTTGTCAGAGGAGACCGAGTGAAAGCCCATCGCTGTAAGCCGTTTGAGAAACCAGAAGTGAGATATCCTAAAACAAACCCAAACAAGTCAATTGCCCAGCCGTCTTGCGTCGGTCTCTGTCTATGCCAACCTCTCCTACCCCGGTTTCCTCTGAGTGTACGCAGCAGCAGGGATCCCTTCCGGCTCCCACCCCGCGCGGTCGCTTGGTGGTTTTGACAGGGCCCAGTGGAGTGGGCAAAGGTACGTTGGTCAGCCAGTTGCGCCAGCGCCACCCCGAGTTGTATCTCTCGGTTTCGGTCACCACCCGCCCCCCCCGCCCCAGCGAACAGGAAGGCGTCAACTACTACTTTCGCAGTCGGGAGGAATTTCTCAACTTGATTGAAGCCAACGAGCTGTTGGAATGGGCACAGTATGCGGGCAACTTTTACGGCACTCCCCGCGAGATCGTGTTCCAAAAACTCAATCAGGGTCAGGATGTGCTGCTGGAAATTGAGCTGGCGGGGGCCCGTCAGGTGAGGCAACAGTACCCAGATGCCATTCGCATCTTTCTCTGTCCCCCTTCTCTGGAAGAGCTGGAACGTCGCATCCGCGAGCGCGGACAAGACTCAGAGGCCAGCATCGAGCGCCGCCTGGAACAGGCCCGCAAGGAATTGGATGCCCAAGACGAATTTGACTACGTGATTGTCAACGACAACCTGGAGCAGGCGCTGCAGGAGCTGGAAGCCCTGCTCTATCCCCCCTCTCCCTCTTCAAAGGAGCAGCAGCCCTAGCTTCTACAGCCCCTTCCCGGAACGCTGGTGTCGGTGGTGCAGTGGCTCCAGATTGGGCCTAGGGTTAACTTTCGGTTAAGAAAAAAGCTGCTGGGGAGGGTAGTTTGGCTTTACCAAAAAACTGGGTCTAAAGCCCCGCCCTAAGGCCTACGGCCCGCTGACGCGACCAGGGCGGCTTTTATCTTGCTAACCTGCGCTAGAGTGGGCCCATGCGCGTCCTCGAAGCCAAGCTCCTCAACGGCACAGCCCAGCAGTACCAAGCCCTGGATGAGGCCATTCGGACTGCCCAGTTCGTGCGCAACAAGTGCCTGCGCCACTGGATGGATCATCAGGGGGTGAACAGGGCCACGTTGTACTCCCTCTGCAAAGACTTGGCCAGAGAGTTCCCCTTCGCTCAGAAGCTCAACTCTCAAGCCCGACAAGCCAGTGCCGAGCGAGCTTGGTCTGCTATTTCCAACTTTTACCGCCGCTGCCAGAACCAGGCAGCCCAAAAAGGCTATCCCCAGTTCCAGAAACACTGTCGCTCCGTGGAGTACAAAG